>JAGMBW010000156.1 GCA_023129535.1 Desulfobacterales bacterium | reverse complement strand
TAATTAGTCAAGGACGTCCCCAAAAATACCCCGTCCCCAAAAGTACCCATGACGTCCCCAAAAGTACCCCAAAAGTACCCTTGGCATGGCCCGACCCCCTTCGGCCCCTTCAGGGGAATCTAAGACTTTATAGGTCATGCTTGAAATTTAGCCCAATCTTTGAGAAGCTATTCTCCATTCCTGAGTTCACAAAGGGGATCAGTCATCTTGGAAGACGCACCGGTAAGACCGGATAAGGGTAATCGCCTTATCAATGAGAGGGACGAAACCAAACAGATTCAGCGGGTGGCCCTTTATGCCTTTCTCCTCAACTTAGGGCTTGCAGCTCTTAAGGTGGCGCTCGCATATGTTTCTGGCAGCCTGGCCGTTGTTGCCAGCGCCGTCGATTCTGCTACGGACTCTGTTGCTTCGTTAGCTGTTCTTGGCGGGCTTAAGTTATCAACCCGAAAGAGCCGCACCTTTCCTTACGGATTGTACAAGATCGAAAATCTCATTTCAGTGATCGTGGCGATATTTATCTTTTTGGCAGGCTTTGAGATCGCCCGCAAAGCCCTGTCGGCAGCCGAGGGACCGCCTAATATCACACTGTGCATCATCGGCTGGTTATTGGCCGGTGTGTTAATGACCTTTTTGTTCGGCCAATATGCCATTTTCGTGGGTAAGCGCACGGAATCACCCACCCTGATCGCTGAGGGGCGCCATCGACAGGTTGATGTACTTTCTTCCATCGTGGTCCTGCTGGCAGTAGTCCTTCACTATTTTGGGCTGGACGTGGACCTTTTCGGCATTACCATAGATCACATTGCCGCAGGGTTGGTCGTTGTTTTTATCGCCCACGCTGGATGGGAGCTCCTTTCGGATGGCATGCGTGTGCTGCTGGATGCCTCCGTGGCGCCGGATACCCTTATTCAGGTCAGACAGATTATTGAATCTGAGCCAATGGTAACAGAGGTACGATCGCTGACGGGCCGCAGCGCCGGCCGTTTTCGGTTCATCGAGACCGACCTGATGCTGCGTACCGATGATTTGAAAAAGGCCCACACCATCAGTCACCATATTGAGGCCGAGATCCGCAAACAGGTTCCTCACGTGGAGCGCGTGGTAATCCACTATGAGCCGCAGGTACGCAAATACCTGCATATTGCCGTACCGATCGAAGACCCTGCGGGGAAGGTGAGCGCCCATTTTGGCGAAGCGGCATACTTTGCGCTGGTAAGGCTGTGTTTGGCCGATGGGCAAATCGAACGCCAGGAAGTGGTTGCTAACCCGCACACCAAAGTCCCCAAGGCCAAGGGGATTCGTGTGGCCGAGTGGCTGGTCAACCAGAAAGTAGATGTGGTAGCTGTCAAAGAGGACCTACGGAAAAAAGGCCCCGCCTATGTTTTCGCTGATGCCGGCGTAGAATTACAGATCTCGCGGGGTGACCAATTAGCCCAAGTCATTGCCTCTTTTCGAAAGTGAGCGCGCTTTAGCAACGTGACGAAGTCTCATGGCTACTCCTTCAGGCCAGCACGCTGTATCCCTGAGGCACAAGGCCCCGGTCACCATCTGCTCAGGTAAGACTACATGGCCAGCGAAATACCTTGGTCCTGAGATTTGCTTCGAGATCCTGGCATTAGAAGATAATCGAGTTTCACGTGGCTCATGGCGCGAAAGATGTTCCCCTTTATTTTTTTATTTCTCTGGTACAAGGTGTTGAGCATTTTCTTGATTTCATCGCGCTTTGAGATACTGGCGGTCGGACACGGATTCTTGAACTCTGGAAACCCGTGGTCTTTCGCGAACTGGTTGATTGTTGATTCATCCAGGAAAGCGAGGGGCCTGATCACGAAGAGTTTTCCTTTGAAAAACGGTTGGCACGGCACCATCGTGCTCATCTCACCGCTGTAACACATGTTCAGGAACAGGGTTTCGATAATATCGTCCATATGGTGGCCGAGGGCCAGCTTATTGCATCCGAGTTCGTTGGCCAGCTCAAACAGTCGCTTTCTTCGAAGTCGCGAGCAGAGAAAACATGGATTTTCGCGATTTTCTTCACTGTGGCCTTGTCTTCCATAGTCGGTATGCTCGATCCGCAACCTGTAGCCCATCTCGTTGCAATAATTTTCAACAAGGGAGGCCGGATCCCCTTCAAAGCCCAAGTCTATGTAGATAGCAAGAAGTGAATAATGGATGGGAATGCGGGATAAGCGCTCGTGAAGGGTCCACATCAGGCTCAGGCTGTCTTTTCCACCAGACAGGCCCACCGCAATCCGGTCCCCGTTTGATATCATGCTGTATTGATGTATTGCCCGGCCAACTGCCCGAAACACAGCTTTGTCCCTGTAAAAAGACATCCGAAGCCCCTAAGTCTCGTCCGTGTCCTCGGATTGTTTTTCTTCAATATGGATTTTTCCAGCCGCAATTTCTCGTAGTGCGATTACGATTTCCTCGTTTTTCGGTGAGTGCACCAGATACTGGGCACCTTCCCGCATTTGCCGAACCCGTTTAGCCGTAACGTGAACCAACAAATAGCGGTTCGGCACCCGCATTAAGCAATCTTCTGCAGTTACACGAGCCATTCTAAAACCTCCTTTTGAACTTAATTCGCTTCGCTCCGCAATTGGTCGAGTGGTTGATTGGTTCAACTACTTCCTGGGCGCAGAGCGCCCATCGGTTGCGTTCCCACGCAGAGCATGGGAACGAGAATCACGTTCACACGTTCAGAGTTCACCGTTCAGGGTTACCTTTCTTTCGTTGACTTTCAACCTCTGAACCCTGAACCCGTGAACGGTTACACCTCCTCAGACTGATATGAAGTACTCTACTCAATCACTCAACCACTCAACTACTCAACCACTTGACTACTTGACTATAATGCAAGTCGAATCGTGTATATATCTCCGGTCTCTATCACTCGCAGTTGGAGTCTCAGCTCCCCTGCACCTTTGGCCTCACCAGGGAAGAAAATGAATCCGTGAGCAATACTACGAGGTGTGACCGCCCGGTTTTCCAGGGACTTCGCCCTCAGGTCTTCGGAGATCTCAGCTCGCGCTTCCGCGCCAGAAGCCGCGGCCTCGGCCCCACCGGCGGTTGCACCAATGGCGCCACCGACAGCAGCGCCTTTTCCCGCGGATTCAAGCACATTTTCGCCACTGACAATTCCAATGGCGGCCCCCAGCAATGCGCCTGCTGCGCCGCTAAGAATGCCTGGCTTGACACCCGCTTTTGCGATGCGGGACATGTCAGATTTCTTTTTTATGCGATCATAGGCCAGGCTGGAATCAATTATCGACCATAGTCTTTGCTCTCCGTCAATCAGGAAAGTCTGGGAAGGCTCAATCTGAATAGAGTGCTCGCTCAGGTTATCAAAGATGACCTGCACAGGGTAAAGCCCTGCGTCACGGATATCAAAGCCGAAGGCTTGCTTGGCTTCTCTTGGGTCGTCATATGCCTGTGCAGCAACGGTGGCCCCGGCCACCTTCGTGGCGTTGGGATAAGCTGCAGGCATCTTGAAAGAGACAGGTTGTCTCTTGTACGTGGTGCAAGCTCCTGCAAGCAAAAAAATCATGATGGAAAAAATACAAAAAAATCTATTGCGGATCATGACAACCTCCTTTTGAGTTTGTTGAGTTTATTGTGTTTAAGGAGCATAGCGCATAGAGCATAGCGCATAGCGTTAAACCCTATACCCTCTGCTCTATGCGCTTTGCTCTATGCGCTATGCGCTTTGCGGGGAACTCAATAAACACAATGAACACAATGAACACGACTATGAGGGCAAAATGTCAACCAATTCATAATGCCGTTGCCCCCCAGGAGCACGCACTACAATTTCATCGCCCACTTTTTTCCCGATCATCGCTCTGCCAAGGGGCGAGGATACCGAGATACGCCCCTGGCCCACATCCGATTCGTCCGGTCCAACCAGCTGATACTCAACTTCTTTTTCTGTACTCAAATTTTCCAGGACAACCCTGACTCCGAACATGACCCGGTCTGTCTTCACTGTGCTCGGGTCGATCACCTCAGCCCAGGCGATCTTGTGTTCAAGTTCGCCGATCTTTCCTTCAACAAACGCCTGGCGTTCTTTGGCAGCCTCAAATTCTGCATTTTCGCTGATGTCCCCATGGGCCCGTGCCTCCTGAATTGTCCTTATGACCTCTTGTCTCTCAATTTCCTTCAGTTGTCTCACTTTTTCTTTCATGGCCTCATGGCCCGCTGGTGTGATTGGTATGCGGTTCACGGCTTCACTCCTCCGATGCGCATAGAGCATAGCGCATAGAGCGCAAAGCGGTAAACCCCATAAAACCCCCTGCTCTATGCTCTATGCTCTATGCGCTATGCGCCAAGATAATCCCGGACCAAAATCTCTGCTATCTGGATCGCATTGGTCGCCGCACCTTTGCGAATGTTGTCCGACACCACCCACAAATTGATCCCATTTGGAATAGACTCATCGGCCCTGATACGACCCACAAAGGTTTCATCCCGGCCCGCGCCATCAATAGCCATGGGATAAAGATTCCTTGACGGGTCATCTACAACCTTCACCCCCGGAGCGTTCTCAAGCAAGGCCCGTACCTCATCCGGGCTAATGGCGTGGCGTGTTTCCACGTTAACCGATTCTGAGTGGCTGAAAAAGACGGGCACTCGCACAGTTGTCGCTGTAATCCCGATCGAATCGTCTTCCAGGATCTTTCGGGTCTCGTCAACCATCTTCATTTCTTCCTTAGTATATCCATTGTCAAGGAAAACGTCAATGTGGGGGAGACAGTTGAAAGCGATCCTGTGGGGATAGACCTTCTTTTCAGGCTCAAGAAAATTCAAAATAGCTTTCGTCTGATTGTAAAGTTCGTCTATCGCCTTCTTGCCTGTACCAGACACAGCCTGATAGGTAGAAACCACAATCCGTTTTATTCCCGCCTTCCTGTGAATGGGGGCCAGGGCCACCACCATCTGGATGGTAGAACAATTTGGATTTGCAATGATCCCCTTGTTCGAATACTTAGCCACAGCATGCGGGTTCACTTCAGGCACAACCAGGGGCACATCAGGGTCCATGCGCCAGGCTGCGGAGTTGTCGACGACAACACACCCGTCTCTGGCTGCAAGGGGCGCATATCTTTTGCTGGCCGCCCCGCCAGCCGAAAAGATGCCGATGTCAACCCCTCCGAATGAAGTCTCGGTCAATTCCTCAACCAGGATATCCTCACCCTTGAACCGGAGCTTCCGCCCTGCAGACCTCGCTGTTGCCAGGAGTTTCAGATTCCTGACAGGAAAATCTCTTTCCTCCAGGCACGCTATCATCTGATTTCCCACCGCACCGGTTGCCCCAGCCACTGCTACGTTAAATAGTTTAGCCATTTTTTGTGTCCCCCGCTCCGCATGGCGCAGAGCGCATAGGGCATAGCGCATGGCGCATAGCGCATAGCGTTAAACCCTATACCCCCCTTGCCCTATAGCCCCCTGCTCCCTGCTCCCTGCTCTATGCGCTATGCGCTATGCTTCATTCCGCAATCGTCATGATTTTTCTATAAACTCCACGATCAAATCCCCCACCTCGGACGTAGAATATCCCATCTGGCCTGCTGCCACTCCTTTCATGTCTTCTGCCAGGACCTTCGTCACGGCCTTTTCGATCACCCGTGCTGAAGCACTCTCCCCAAGTGTCTCGAGCATAAGCCGTGCGGCCAGGATAGCTGCAATCGGGTTAACGATATTTTGTCCTGCGTATTTTGGTGCCGAACCACCTATAGGTTCAAACATGGAGATCCCTTCAGGGGCAATATTAGCCCCAGCGGCCATCCCCATACCACCCTGGAGGATGGCCGCCAGGTCGGTAATAATATCACCGAACATGTTATCGGTGACGATGACATCGAAACTTTCCGGGTTTTTTATCATCCACATACAGAGGGCATCCACATGTGCGTAGTCAGTTTCAATATCAGGATAGGCCTGTGCTATCTCCTTGAACGTGCGTTCCCACAGGTCAAAGGCATATGTCAAAACATTGGTCTTACCGCACAGGGTCAATTTCTTGCGTTGATTGCGCCGCATGCAGAACTCAAAGGCAAACCGAACGCAGCGTTCCACCCCCATTCTGGTATTGATCGATTCCTGGATAGCCACCTCATGCCGCGTGCCTCGCCTCAAATATCCCCCTGCCCCTGCATACAGGCCTTCGGTATTTTCCCGAATGACCGCAAAGTCAATGTCCTCAGGCCCCTTGTCCTTCAAAGGGATCTCCACACCGGGGTAGAGCTTTACGGGGCGAAGGTTGATGTACTGATCCAGCTCAAACCGAAGCCTCAAGAGAATCCCTTTCTCCAGCACACCAGGCGGCACCTCGGGATGACCTATTGCACCAAGATAGATTGCATGGCATCCCTTTATGGACTCAAACACTTTTTCGGGAAGGGCTTCCCCTGTTCTCTTGTACTGCTCTCCACCCAGATCGTAAGGATGAAAAGAAAGCTGAAAGCCATATTTGCTCGAGACCGCATCAAGAACCTTCAGTCCCTGAGCGATCACCTCAGGCCCTATGCCATCCCCCGGAATCACGGCTATGTCGTATTTCTTCATTTGTTTCACAGTTTGTTGTGTTTGTTGTGTTTGTTGTGTTTACACGGTTTGTTGTGTTAACTCAAAGAACCCAATAAACTCAATAAACCCAATAAACATTTATCCCCGTCTTTTCTTCAACACATATGACATAAGCCCGCCGGCCTCAATCAGCTCCTGCATGAACGGCGGTATCGAGTTCGCGAAAAACCGCTTTCCATTGGTGTGATCCATAATTTTGCCTGTATCCTGGTTGACCGAAACCTGGTCCCCCGCATGAATCCCCTTGAAAACTCCGGAGGATTCAAAAATCGGCAGGCCCATGTTAAAGGCATTTCTGAAAAATATGCGGGCAAACCCTTCTGCTATCACACATGAAATACCAGCTCCTTTTATGGCCATTGGGGCATGCTCCCGCGAGGATCCGCAGCCAAAATTTTTTCCTGCGACAATGATATCCCCTGGCCGGACCTTTTCAGCAAACGTAGCATTTACCCCTTCCATGCAATGTCTGCCCAGTTCGCCCATGTCTGTGGTAATCAGATAAGGTGCAGGAATAATTACATCTGTATCTATATTATCGCCAAACTTCCAGACAGTTCCTTCTATCTTCATTTCTTTTTCATCACTAAGTGGATCGGTTCAGTCGTTGAGTGGTTGAGTTGTTCGTCCCAATGATGTGGGATCTAAATCCGCAATCCGCAATCGAAAATCCTACAGCTCTTCCGGACTTCCAATCCGGCCGAGTACAGCGGATGCGGCCGCTACGGCCGGGTTGGCAAGATAGACCTCGCTTGAGGGGTGCCCCATGCGGCCCACGAAGTTCCGGTTGGTAGTAGCCACGGCTCGCTCGCCCGGTCCGAGGACTCCCATAAACCCTCCCAGGCAGGGGCCGCAGGTAGGTGGGCTCACAATTCCCCTGGCTGCGAGAAAAACCTCCAATAGACCCTCGGCCATTGCCTGGCGGTATATGGTAGGAGTAGCAGGGATTATAATGAGGCGCACGTTTTTGTCAATGGTCCGGCCATTCAGGATACCGGCTGCCAGGCGAAGGTCCTCAATATGCCCGTTTGTGCAAGATCCTATCACCGCCTGGTCGATGGGAATCGTTCCTACCGCTGAGATGCTGCGGGTATTCTCGGGAAGATAGGGGAAGGCGACCTGGGGTTCGATGATAGAAACATCATAGGTCCTTACCTCTGAGTAGGCGGCATCCGGATCACTCGTATAGCATTTAAAGGGTCGTTTTGCACGTGGTTCTATGTAATCGAGTGTGACTTCATCCGGGGAAATGATGCCATTTTTGGCGCCCGCCTCAATTGCCATGTTGGCCATGGTCATTCGACCTGCCATGGGCAAGGCCTTGATCACATCGCCAGTAAATTCCATGGCTTGATACGTGGCACCGTCCACTCCAATGTCGCCAATCGTGTAAAGTATTAAGTCCTTTCCGGTCACCCATTTTCCGAGCTGACCATGATATACGAGCTTGATCGATTCAGGAACCTTAAACCAGGCTTCACCCGTAATCATGGCCGCTGCAATGTCTGTACTTCCAACACCTGTCGAAAAGGCGCCCAGGGCCCCATAGGTGCACGTATGACTGTCGGCGCCAATCACCACATCTCCTGGCAGTACCAGGCCCTGTTCTGGCAAGAGAACATGCTCGATCCCCATTTCACCAAGTTCAAAAAAATGCTTGATACGATACTTTCTGGCAAAATTGCGCATGGCCTGCACCTGAACGGCAGACCGGATGTCCTTATTCGGCACAAAGTGATCCGGCACCAGGGCGATCCTTTCCGGATCAAAGACACACTCTACGTGTGATTCTTCAAAGAGATCGATTGCAATAGGGGCCGTGATATCGTTGGCTAAGGCCATGTCGATGGGAACATTAATAAATTCGCCAGGTACCACATGGTCCCGCCCAGCACGGGCAGCCAAAATTTTTTCCGTAATGGTTTGGGGCATGTTTACACAGGGTTTTCGTAAGGGGTATTGAGTTTTTCAGCCGCTTCGCTCTCACGCTTTTTACGAAGCCACAGGGTAGTGAAGGGGCCTGAGAGGACATAGCACAGGATAATGACAAAGAAGGCAATACTCGGTTCTGCCGCAATGACGATGAAAGACATGACGACAATCACCAGCATGTTGAATTTCATCTTTTTGAACAACTCTGCTTGCCTAAAACTATAATACTTGATCGTGCTGACCATCAAGAAGGACAAAACGTAGATCAGAATCAAGACGGTCACGTGCTTGGTGGTTCCCGTCCCTCCAAAACGATAGAGGAGGAGAACCGTAGAAGCAATCATGAAACCGGCTGCCGGAATCGGAAGTCCGTTAAAGTAATCACTGCCAACGACATGGGCCTGGGTGTTAAAGCGTGCCAGTCGAAGCGTACCGCAGAAAACATAAATAAGCGCTGCCAGCCATCCCAACCTCCCAAAAGGCTGAAGGGTCCACAGATAAACCAGGACTGCAGGGGCGATCCCAAATGATATGGCATCGCAAAGGGAGTCATATTCAAGACCGAATCTGCTCACGGTCCGCGTTACCCGGGCGATCTTACCATCCAGTCCATCAAAGATGGCCGCTACCATGATTGCAACGGCTCCCCTCAAGAACTGGCCCTGGATGGCGGCCACAATGGCATAGAAGCCACAAAAAAGGTTGGCAGAGGTCAGAAGGTTCGGCAGGACATAGATCCCGCGCTGCAATCTCATTTTTTTTGAACGTTTTTTTGTCTTCATGCTAAGCACCCCAAAATCGATGTCCCGGCCAGGACCTTATCTCCCACAGACACGGCGGGTACCGTGTCTGGCGGAAGATAGACATCCAGCCGAGATCCGAAGCAGATCATACCAAAACGCTCCCCGCGCCTCAAACGGTCCCCCTCGCCTATCTTACAGATAATCCGTCTTGCAATTACCCCCGCAACCTGGACCACGATTAGCTTGCGACCACGGCTTATCTCCAGACTCACTGCGTTTCGTTCATTGTCTTTGGATGCCTTGTCCAGGTTAGCCGGGAAGAATTTGCCCGGACAATAAATAACATTCGAGACCCTCCCGTTGTCAGGGATTCGGTTGACGTGAACGTTGAAGATGGACATAAAGATACTGATTTTGAGCATTTTCTCGGCAGCGAAATCATTCTCCTGCAGGACACGGATGTCTACCACCTTGCCATCGGCCGGGGAAACCACGGCCCCTTCTTTATCCGGAGTGACCCGTTCTGGATCCCTGAAGAAGAAGCATACAAAAAGGGTCACTGCCAAAAAAAAGAGAGCCGTCACGTATAGCCCCAGAAGGGCAACAATGCCCGTTACAAAGGCCGATCCGAGTATGAACGCATACCCCTCCCGGGCAACCGGAAGGCCCCTCCGGTTGTACAGCCCGGAACGCTCAGAACGAATCATTTTATTCTCTCAGAGTACTGTTCTCTTTGATCAACCGGGCAATGAGCTTCTCATCGCTTTTTTCCATAGGTGATCCTCCCGGAACCGCTTTGCCCAGCGCAGGTTCATACTGAGCATTCTTGAAAGAAGACATTAATATATCTTTTACAAGTTTTTTGTCAATAGGACTGTCCTTTATTCTAAACCCTATTTTTCCTCGGAAGAACGATTGACCATTCGGCTCAATATACGGAAAAGATTAATGACCAGCAGTATACCACTCAGAGACATCACAGTGATGGGTACCCAGCAGTAATGCCGGTATTGCTGGTGTTCCAGAGCAACACTGATTCCTGCAATACTAAAAGAAAACACGAGCCCTGCGAGAATCGAAATCATAAGACAAAAGGGATCAGAATCATACCAGGGAGCGGCGAGCTTTCGAAACGAAGGGTTTTTATCCAATTTCATGAATTCAACGACCACCTGCTAAAGCAGGTGGATTGATTTACGACTGAAAGTCGGTCATTTCGGCTGAAGCCGATCAATCGTCTGAACCATTGGAATATCTTCTTGCGAACACTGAAAAATCCCCCACAACCCCCCTTTACTAAAGGGGGGAGCCAAGAAAGTCCCCCTTTGCTAAAGGGGGATTTAGGGGGATTTGTGACGATGGCAAACACTCCGCCCTCTTAGGCCTTTTACAATATGAACCCAAACTTGCTAAAGCTTTTCGCCTGAAAGGCGAAGGTTTTAAACCTGGCGCATGGAAAAATAAATATAAGTTTGGGAATTTCTACAACTTATTGAGATCAACGAGCTTTTAGTCGCTGTCAATTTAGGCCACCGACATCAAGAAGACGAACTCCGCAAAAAAGGTAGCATCTCCTTGAATTCGGGAGAATCGCTCCTTTTCAGGACCTCATAAATAATCATTTCCGTAGAGCTGATCACGGCACCTGCCGTCCTCATTCTGTCCAGCCCGATCTTCCAGTTCCACTCCGTACGCGACGACGTGGCATCCGAGGCAACGTGAACGTGGTAGCCCCTTTCCAGGGCACCGAGGGCTGTTTGCGCCACACAGATATGACCCTCTATACCAGACAGGACCAGCGTATTTCGGGACGGACCCAGCTCATTTAGGCATTTTACGAAGGTTGCGTTGTTGAAACAGCCGAATTCAACCTTGTCAACAGGATGTATTTCAGATATCTCCGTTCTGATTTCTTCTACGATGCTTCCAAGTCCCCTTTCATACTGTGTGGTTACTATCAGGGGAAGCCCAATGATATGGGCCAGCTTAATCAAAAGGATACAATTTTTGGTCACACGCTCGGGCTCAAAAACCCCGGGAAGGAGCTTCTCCTGCGGATCAATGACCAGGACAATAGATTTTTCAGGTGTCAACAGGTGTGCCATTGGATTGTCGATTGATGATTGACGATTGTCGATTGTCGATTGCCTTTGGATTGTTGATTGTCTTCGGATTGACTATTGTCGATTGTCGATTGATTATTGTTTTCTTCAATCGTCAATCATAAATCATCAATCGACAATCCAGGGATCATCAATAACCAATCCAAAGATCATCAATAATCAATTCAAGGTCAATAATCAATCGTCAATCGACAATCGACAATCCAGGGTCAATCCAAGGTCAATCGTCAATCCTAGTTGACCCATTGCATGTTTGCTTTGCCGATTGTATAAAGAAAGTAACTCAAAAAGTTCGGCTAATTCCTTGAAACCGTCATTTCGTGTCATTGCGAGGAGCGTTAGCGACGAAGCAATCCGATCCGAAGGGTCGTCACGAACGAAGTGAAGTGATCTCCTTATTGACGGGGATTGCTTCGCCCGAATACTCGGGGCTCGCAACGGCTTCGCCGGATT
>JAGMBW010000155.1 GCA_023129535.1 Desulfobacterales bacterium | reverse complement strand
ACCCGAACTTTTTGAGAAGTTACTGATTGAGCAACCAACGGTCTTGAATTACACCCAAAGGGCATCTAAGAAGCGATTAGCTTTAACTGAGCGGGCGTTAAATACCAGCGTAGCCGGCCTGAGTGTGTGGGCAACTGTTCCACATCAATCAGGCAGCATCCCCCCATCTCAAACTGCACAATCGCCCTGGAGCCCTCCGTGAGCAAGAAGGAGGCAACCTCAGCCACCGAGGGAAGATGCCCGGCAATCAGTACGCGCTCGGCCCCCAAAAGCTCGGATAAGGCCTGAACCGTCTCCTCAGGTGGGGTCATGGCCTTGACCTTTTTTGTCTCGACAATCTTTTCTGCCGGAAATCCCACTGCTTCCGCCACGATGGCAGCCGTCTGCCTGGAACGTTTCTTGGGACTTGACAAAATTACGTCAAAAGCAACCCCCATCTTTTTGAGGGCTTGACCACTGGCACGAATCCTGGCTTCGCCCTCAGGGTTCAAACCCTCCTCCGGGTCCTGCTCTTTGGGCAGGGCAGGGCCGTGCTGCATGAGATAGATTTCCATGTGATTACCTCCTGACTTAGGTTGTCGCGCTTAACGCTACCAGTTATTGACTAATCCTCCCGTGTCCCTGCAATGAATTCCTCGGTCATTCTGTGGGCTTCCGCGTCGGTAAACTGCCTGGGAGGATATTTCATAAAGTAGGCAGAAGGTGAATAGAGAATGCCACCCCTCCCCCGATCAAGCGCCAATTTGCAACACCTGATTGCATCAATCACAACGCCGCCTGAATTGGGAGAATCTTCCACGGAGAGACGCAATTCCAAATTCATAGGAATATCTCCGAATAGTCTTCCCTCCATACGGATAAAGCAGATCTTGTTGTCTTTTTGCCATGCTACCCAGTCACTGGGGCCGATGTGGATGTTCTCTTCATTTAATCGGTCCTCGCTCATCTGAGATTGGACCGATTCCGTTTTGGACTTTTTCTTGGAGAGCAGACGGCTCGGATTAAGCATATTGAGGAAATCCGTATTCCCCCCTGTGTTCAACTGATAGGTTCGCTCCAGTTTTACACCCCTATTTCTGAAGAGATTTGTCAAGACCCTGTGTACGATGGTGGCGCCAAGCTGTGATTTGATGTCATCCCCGATAAGCGGTACCTTCCTCTCTTCGAACCGGGCCACCCAGGTTGGGTCGCTGGCGATGAAAACCGGGACGTTGTTGATGAAGCCAATGCCTGCCTCCAGGGCGCAATCGGCGTAAAACCGCGTGGCTTCTTCGGAACCCACCGGCAGGTAGTTTAAGAGCATTTCCGCGCGAGACTCCTTTAGCACACTGACCACATCCTCTTTGGACGGCTCAGGCTCGTTGCTGATCACAAAGGTGTACTTTTCTTCGTAATCCTTCATATGTTCAGAGAAGCCGTCAATAATCCGTCCCATGTGCACCTTGACACCGGTGGGCGGAACATCATTGCAAAAGACCGTCGTACAATTAGGGAGCGATAAGATGGCCTCGGCTACATCCTTGCCCACTTTCCGCTTGTCGATATCAAAGGCTGCCACCACTTCAATGTCATGGGGCTCATAACCACCTAAGTTGTAGTGCATCAACCCGATGTGTTCCTCGTCATTTTTGCCGCGGTAGTGTTCAATACCCTGAACAAGCGAACTGGCACAGTTCCCGATGCCCACCATAGCGATTTTTATCTTGCTCATCAGTCAACCTCTCTGTACACATGCTATCTTTCCACAATTCCAGGTTCATCGTTTCCATGTTCAGTGATGTTTCGTGTCTTTCTGTCATGAAGTCGCAACTTCTTATCCTGTGAAGGTAAGTAAAAACAGATACAAGAAAGACGCATCCTGGTCAAGTAAAAAAACCGTTTCAATAATTGTAATTATCTGAGATTATACGTGTTTTCGGGATTAAGGAATTCGCCAATTCCTTCACCGCTTTTGACCAGAACGCTCTTTCTCCTGCGACCATCAAACTCTGGTGGTAATCACTTACAACCTTCTAAGAGAATTTGCAAGTTTGAAGCTCCCTCCAGCCCCGCTATATGGAGACAGGGGATACGATTTGTTCCTCAAAACCAGCAGAAACCTTGATCAAGTCGCTACGGTTCAAGGTAGACCATCAGGATTATGCCGAAATTATTGAAAATAAGGGCAGGATGTCTTGACAAATCGGTTTTTTTCACATTAGAGTTGAATATAGTTCGCTTCGCTCACAATTGGTCGAGTGGTCAAGTGGTTGATTAGTCGAGTAGTTCAAGCACTTTACGACTCGACGACTCGACTATTTAACCCCTGGCCCAGACCTGGATTATGGGCTTGATGTACTGTAAATCGTTATAAGCGCCAGGGCAGGCACTCGACTAAAGTCGAGGGAATTTCAATGGGTTGTAGAATTTCCGAGACGTTACAATAAAGGACAGGAGGCAACAATGGCAGATTTCTTGGTAACCGGTGGCGCGGGATTTATTGGTTCGAACATTGTGAAGACACTTCTGAATCGATGGGATATGGTACGGGTCCTGGACAATTTTTCCACAGGGAAACGGGAAAACCTGAACTTTGCCGGGATGTCCCCAGAGTTCATGAATAACCTTGAAATCGTGGAGGGCGACATTGCGGATCTTGACACTTGCCGTCAGGCGACAGATGGCGTTCAATATGTACTTCACCAGGCCGCTATCCCCTCGGTCCCGAGGTCTATAGCCCTTCCTCTTGAGTCAAACCGCGCCAATATCGATGGGACCCTTAACCTTCTGTTGGCAGCACGAGACGCAGGGGTGAAAAGGCTGGTCTTTGCCTCTTCGTCTGCCGTGTACGGAAATGCCCCGGGGTTTCCAAGGAAGGAAACAATTCCACCGGCCCCCCTTTCACCGTATGCTGTGCAAAAACTGACCGATGAACACTACATGCGTATTTTTTATGAACTTTACGGCCTTGAGACTGTATCACTCCGATATTTCAATATTTTCGGCCCTCACCAGGACCCAGATTCAGAATACGCGGCGGTGATTCCTCGGTTCATCAAGGCCCTTCTCACAGGCACCCGGCCAACAGTATACGGGGATGGCGAACAATCCCGCGATTTTACCTATGTGGACAATGTCGTTTATGGGAACCTGCTTGCGATTGAGGCCGGGGATGGGCCGGGCAAGGTCGTAAATCTTGCCTGCGGCGCCCAGCTCACCTTAAACGAACTCCTTGCCCTGTTAAAACAGATTGTAGGCTCGGATACGGAGGCTGTGTATACAGATCCCAGGCCTGGCGATGTCCGCCATTCCTGGGCTGATATTACTCTCTCCGAGCAAGTCCTGAATTACAAAACCCAGGTTTCTCTGGAGGAAGGCTTGCGCAGGACTGTGAATTATTTTGGGAGCCTGTTTCAGTCGTAGGTCAGCAATTCTCGGCGAATCTGAAGAGGATTGAGATTGCTTCGCTTCGCTCGCAATGACAGGAAAAGCCTTTGCAATGTCATTGCGAGGAGGCCGCCGAAGGTGGACGACGAAGCAATCTCTTTCTGATTTTTAGCGGGAATTGCCGGTCCTATGTACCCTGCATTGAGGGGGGTGGCCGGGTGTGAAAGGACTAATTATGAAAATATTTGAATTCCCTTCAGTGGCTGCACAAAAGAGGCTTGATGCCATCGTGAACAGGGACCTTGCCTTCAAGGCCAGGGATATGCAGGCTGTGAAAAGGATCCTGACAGATGTTCGAAAAAACAAGGACAAGGCCTTGATCGAGTACATTAACCGCTTCGATGCGCCCAATCTCACTGCAGGGTCGCTGAAAGTCACCAAAAAAGAGTTTAATGAGGCCCGCCGTCGTGTGGATAAGGGATTTGTCAGAAGCCTGAATAAGGCTGCAACACAAATCGAGGCATTTCACAGGCATCAGGTTGAGCAGTCGTGGTTTACGACCCACATTGACGGCACGGTGCTGGGCCAGCTTATTCGGCCCGTGGATGCTGCCGGCGTTTATGTGCCTGGCGGGCAAGGCGGGGAAACGCCTTTGGTATCCTCGGTCCTCATGGGATGCATTCCTGCCAGGATTGCAGGTGTGAAAAATATTTGCATCACCACCCCCCCGACCAGGAGCGGCGAGGTAAACCCGCACTTAGTCGTAGCGGCTCAAAGAGTCGACGTTGATGCCATCTACAAGGCCGGAAGTGCCTGGGGCATTGCGGCCATGGCTTATGGTACGGAGACTCTTCCGAGGGTAGACGTCATTGTCGGGCCGGGCAACATCTATGTTACCCTTGCCAAGAAGTTGGTAGCCGGCACGGTGGGGATAGACATCATCGCAGGTCCCAGCGAAGTCCTTGTGATCGCAGATGACAAGGCAAACCCAGCCTACATTGCGGCCGACCTTCTTTCCCAGGCCGAGCATGACCCCCTTGCCTCCGCGATCCTGCTGACAACCTCTGCCCCGTTGGCCAAGGCTGTGTCTGATGCCGTTATAGGGCAACTGAAAGACCTTCCGCGAAGGGCCATTGCCGGGGCCTCAATAAAAACGTATGGGGCCATCATTGTGGTGCCCGATCTTGCGGCTGCATTTGACCTGGGCAATCAGATTGCACCTGAGCACTTAGAGCTTCACGTCGAAGAACCTTTCCAATACGTTGGCCGTGTTCAAAATGCAGGTGCGATCTTTCTTGGGCCTCATACACCTGAACCCGTAGGAGACTACATAGCAGGACCAAACCATGTGCTTCCCACAGCAGGGACCGCTCGGTTTGCCTCAGCCCTTTCCGTGGAACATTTTGTGAAAAAGACAAGTATTGTTTATTACAGTGAAAAGGCGCTAAAAAGAGATGCTTCGGACATTATCCGATTGGCAGAGATTGAAGGACTCACAGCCCATGCCAGGGCTGTGAGAATAAGGGGTTGAAGCGATGCAAGACCAGGGCACCGGCAAATTTGAACCTGCCAGCACACTCGACTATTTCAGAAAAGCCATTGATATCGTAAAGCTTAACCCGCTTGCCATGGCACAAGTGGCGAGAGATCCCAATGCCATAAGGTTTGGCATCACTGTAACCGCCATAGGTGGCGCACTGGCCTTTATCCCTGGCAACAGCCCTGCCGGAATCTTGGTTGGTGCCCTTTTTTCTGTCTTCGTACTTTTTCTCTTTGCGGGTATTGTCCATCTTTTCTGTGGTTATTCGAAGGGCAAAGAAGAATTTATGGGCTTTGTCCGGATTATAGGCTTAAGCGGCATTATCGATTTGGCGGTCATCATACCGCTTATTGCCCTGGTTGTTACAGTATGGAGCGTTGTTATTTCCATTGTAGCCGCCCGGGAAGTCTATCAGTTAACGAGGGGCAGGGCGACACTTGTTGTCATCATATCTGCATTGGTCCTTTGGATGACGAGTCTCATGATCTTTGCCGGCCCTTTGTCTTTTCTATACGACATTCCAGGCCAATAAGACCTGGGTTGAGCGGTTCAACGTTCACGGCATAACCTTAAAAAGATATTTTGACAGGATGAACAGGATTTACATGATTTTTCTGCCCCGCCAACGGCGGGGCAAATAAATATCCTGTTTATCTTGTAAATCCTGTCTAAAGTCATTTGAACCCTGAACCTTGAACCGATCGCTTTAGGTAAAAACGGATCAGGCCTCTTTGAAGGATTTCACTGGTATGGAACAGATCGAGAAGGCCCTTCTGACACTAAACTACCGTTTGACCTCCAGGGCTTTGAACCTATGGAAGGGAGACGAATCCCGGGCATCCCATCACAAGACATATGATGGGTTCTATGACATCCTTGATCCGGCTACTATCAAAGGGCTGCATGATTCCGGGACATGGACAAGGCACAGGCAAAGGGTTTTTCACACTCTTTTGGGCCACTATTTACAATACCACATCTCGCCGTATGAAAATGAGTTGTTCACCTGGATGAAGGGATCTGCCGCCCATGTTGCAGGAGAAAAGATTTACTTTAAAGATATCCTCTCGTGGTGCCAGAAGCGAAGCGATTCGACGAAGCGCAGAATCATCGAAAGGGAGACAGCTATCCTTTGCAAGTTCTTGAAACCCTTTAGCCTGGGTGTTTGGGAATTTCTTCTCAAGCTCCTTGCTGATGAATTTGGATACAAAGACTATGCCGCGTATTGTCGTGACAAAAAGCAGATGGACTACGAAGCCTATGTGCCTGAGGTTGAAGAAATGTTGCGGCAAACCGACACATTATACTTTGAAGCCATGGAAGCCTGGGCCCAAAGGAGTCTGGGCATGCCGCTGCGTGAACTAAATCGATTTGATGCGATCTACCTGCTCGGCCTGGGTGAGTTTGACCACCTTTTTCCAGATCAAATCCCTCTGAGTGATCACCTCTATTTTTTCAATCACTGGGGCATAGAGGTCAAAAACATTCCGGGTCTTTGTCTTGACATGAGTCCTTCGTCCAGGAAAGGGGCTCAGGCCATGAGTTTTGCTTTGAGGATACCGGGTGAAATCCACCTTGTGATGAACCCTCAGGGCGGCTGGATTGATCTTGAGACGCTGTTCCATGAGATGGGTCATGCCCTCGGGCATGCGTTTACATCGTCAGAGCTTTCTTCAGCCAAAAAGGATTTCTTCACCTCAAATACACTTTCAGAGACCTATGCGTTTTTGCTCCAGAACATGTGCTTTTCTCCATTCTTTCTTGAAAGGCACTTAGGTCTTTCATCTAAACAGATAGATGAAGTGTCCTTTTACAAGGCCATCAAGGACTTGTCTGTTTTCAGGAGATACGTGGGCAAGTTTTTAGCTGAATACCAGATGTTCAAGGAAAATGAGATCGGAAACGGAGAGATTTATGCCCGTGTTTTGGAAAAACATACGGGTTTTTCCTATCGACCTGAAACTCACCTCTTTGATCTGGTGCCGGAATTTTACGCCCTGGACTATGTCGTTTCATGGATGGCTGAGGCAACGATGGAAAAGACGCTGGCCCAGGATCTGGGTCAGGACTGGATGTTCAAACCTGAAGCAGGTAAAATCTTGAAAGATTGGTGGTGGTGCGGCAATCGGTACGAACTCGATGAGTTCTTCACGGTCAAGGGAATTGGATCCATCGACTACGGAGACATCGTGGACAGATGGCGCAACAAGATACTGGGAGATAAGGGGAATGCAAACCGTTCGCCAGCAAATGGTAACGTTGTTATTCCAGGAAGTGTGTAGCGCCCGAGATCTGTCCCAAATGCTGGGTATCGAGGAAAAAGAGGTCTACAGTCATCTTTCCCACATCCAACGTTCCGTTGCCTCACAAAGGCAGAGGCTGGTCGTAATCCCTTCACGATGTCTTGTATGCGGCTATGTGTTTGACAAGCGAAAACGGTTTACCAGGCCAGGCCGCTGCCCTCGCTGCAAAGCAGAACGCATCCAGGAGCCGAGATACCAGGTTGTTTGTAGAAATAGGGGACGTCCGAGAAATAGGGGACGTCCGTGAAATATTGACATTCTGGTTTATTTGAGTTATGGGGAGGCCATGCCACGGCAAGCTCGCATAGATGCCCCAAGTGCTTTACAGCACGTTATTGTACGAGGGATAGAAAGAAGGGCCATATTTCGGGATAACCTCGACAAGGAGAATTTTGTGAAACGCCTTGGGGTGATTGTGCTTGAGACATCCACGGCTTGTTATGCATGGGCTTTGTTGTCGAACCATTACGGAATTGAAACGGATTACCTAAGAACTGCCAGCAAGAAGCCAGATATAGTGACAGCACGTTCAGTCCTTTGCTATTTGATGGTGAGGAAATTGAAGGTAAACGGAACTGAAGTTGCTTTGAAGCTGAATATCACTCCGTCGGCCCTTAGCAAAGCTGTGATTCGAGGGCAGTCTGTCATAGCCGGTACAGGTGTCGAAAAACACTTATTAGAATGTTAATATTTCACGGACGTCCCCTATTTCACTTTCGTTGATCAATGACTAATGATCAAACTTAAGGATACGCTGTAATGGAGATTAGTTCGGGATCAAATGTAGATATTGTTCTTGATTTCGATTCGTCGGAAGAAACGATTGATGTCAGGAGTGCAACTGTCTATGACCTTGACGACAAAAGGATAATTCTGTCTCAAACTTCCCCGCCCATCGGAATCTATAGCATTGGAAAAAGAGTCAATGTAACTTACCTTGTCAGGGAAAAAGATGGTCCGGCTCGATATTGCATCACTGGAAAGCTGGCAGAGATTGTCAGGGACTACAGGCTGCCCGGATCTGAAACTGTGCAGGCTCTTCTAATAATGCCAGAACCCGGCCGTGAGCGTTTCAACCTGAGGTTGTTTTACAGATTGGAACCACCGGCTGACGGTGACGTAGTCCTTTTACTAAATCAAGAGAAAGTGAACATTATTGATATTTCAATTGGCGGAGCCAGGTTCACTCACAGGAAGGATCAACCGATAAAAGCGAAAAAAATGGTCAGGTTAATCTTGCAAGTAGGCGAAGAAAGTTTTGATGTAGAGGCACAAGTCGTGAGGCTCTTCCCGGTCAGTGGTCGAATGGCAAAAAAGTTAGAAAGTGTAGCTGTTCAGTTCTTGAATCTGGACAGGAACATGAAAGACTTGTTATCCAAGAAAATCAGAGATATTGAAAGGAAGATGCGTTACAGAGACATATATGCCGATTACGCTTAGGCGGTTGATTCGACTACTCAACTATTCAACCAACCATAGCCTCAGGTTCCGGACACACGCAGGATGGCATCATCAGGCAGGCCAGAGTGGCCCAAGCAGGGCAACCAGTTTGTCAGCAGCCTCCTTGTTCAATGACCCTTTTGCCCTGGCGAGATCAACTGTGTAAAGGCCCAGACACCGGAAAAGTGGGAGGAACTCGGGGGCAGCCTTTTTTAGGGCCTTAAGGTGAGCCGCCACGGTTTGCACGTCCCCCCGGCCAATTGGCCCTGTCAGGGCATCGGGTATCCCTTTTGCGCCAATATTACTCAGGGTCCCCTTGATTAAGGGAAGAAGTGCCTTAAAAGAGATATCACCGGGCAAGCCTGCCGACTCATTTAACTCAAGGGCAAGATGCATCAGGGTGACCAGATAGTTGGATGCTGCCACGGCTCCCGCGTGGTACAGGGTCTTTTTCTCTGCTGTAATTTCCAGGAGAATGCCCCCAAGGTCTTGAACCACCTGGCGAACCACAGGAAGCGCCACCTTGTCGCCTTCTATAGTGCAATAAGAACCGGGCACCAGAGCAATCGCCTCATCTACCGAGGCAAAGCTCTGGAGGGGATGAAGGCTTGCCACCACGGCGCCGCAGTCTCTGGCGGACGACAGGATATCTGACGAAAGAGCCCCGCTGCAGTGAATCACCACCGCATCCTGTTCAAAGCCCCTGTGTTCGGAAATCCTGTTGCATGTCGACTCAATCAGATCATCAGGCGTGGTGATGAAGACAACATTTGCCCCTCGGGTGACCTCCCACGGACAATCGGAGAATTTCTCAGAACGGGTCACCTCAGCAGCCCCGCGGGCTGTCTCAAGGTTGCCTGTGGCCACCCCTGATATGCGATAGCCTGCATCCACGAGGAGTTTACCCATGGCTGTGCCAACGGTCCCACAACCGATTAGAGCAACCGCGGGCTTTATTTTTCCAGGAAAAGCCTGCATGTTCTTAGCGTCTCATCTTCATCTATATCGGGCTCAGTTTGGCTTCTATTTCGTCAAAGATATCCTCCATTTCGTACAGAAGCCGGTCGGCCTTTGCCAGCCTCCAGTCAGCAATACGTTCTTCTATGCCCTCGTAAAGCTCGTGGAGTCGTGCTCTGTGCTGAAGAAGGATCTCTCTGACGGGGGGATCGCCTTCCAGTTGATACAGGAGTTTGTCGAGGTTTGCTACGATTTCAAACAGCGAAGGCTCCCCCTCTACCCAGGCCACATCAAGATAACTGAGGCGATGGGCCAATCTGGGGTAAACCTTCTCTAGACCCTTTGTGTAATAAGGGCGAACACGAACCGTCAATTGCATGTGCTTGCTCATGGTTTATCCTCACTTTTTGGGTCTCACCGGCACAGCCAGGCTGAGGTACTTGCCATTTTCTTCGAACATCAATTTCTTGTCCACCATCATCCTCAAAAAAGGCACGATTCTGTCTGCAGGTATGGCCGGGAAACGGACCAGAATTCTTTTCAGCGAACGGTGCCTCTGGCAGAAAAGGTAGATCGCCCTGGACGTTCCCACGACGCGATGCGTCAGGGTTTTTGCATTAAGCCTCTTCTGGCGTATGATCAAAAAGTCCATGCCATCGCGAAAGCTGAGAATAGGCGCACGCGAAGGACCCTTGTGGATTTCGGCATACGCCTTCTTCCATGCCCTGACCTTTTTCTTGACCGGCTGCCAGAGCTTTCTCTGATGCCCGAGGTCGCCGCGATAGGCCTGGATCATAAAACGCATGGAGCGGAAAATATCCGGTGGGAACATGGCGGCATAATTCGGATGGTTGAAGACCGCTCTGAGCCCAAATGCCCGGGGATCTTGCCACACAGGGCTTCCAAGGCCAAGCCAGAAATGGACAAACCTCAGCGGACGGAATGGTAGAGCGAACTCTAAGTTCCGTAAGGTCTCCTCCACATCCTTGTGGTCGCTGCCGGGAAAACGGAGTATCAGATTCGAAACATTTGCAATGCCGAGCTCTTCGCAGTGTTTCATGATCTCCAGGTTCTGGATGGCCGTGGTCCCCTTGTTCAGCTTTTTGAGCAACCGGGTGCTGAGGGCCTCGATACCGATCTGGACCTCGTGCATCCCTGCGGCCTGCATCGACTCCAGCACGCGTCCTGGTGTGGAGGCGCGGATTTCGGCAAACAAGCGGAAGTCCTTATTAAGCTCGCCAAGCCTGGCAAAAATCTCTCTGGACGTCTTCACCGGAAGCACGTTATCCATAAAGGCCACAGAGAGTGTCTTGTGCTTTCTGGTCAGGTGATCGATCTCGGAGACGACTTGCAGTGGACCCTTTGACCTGTAGCCGTCCCACTGGAGGTTGAGATTGCAGAAGGCACACCCAGCATATTTGCCCGTACCTTGTGGCCGGCGCCACCAGCACCCCCGGGATATTTCGGCTGGAAGGGTTGGAAAGAAGGTTTTTTGCGGGCTGAATGTCTTGAGCAGATGAAAGTAGTCATCGTAGTCAGGGGGTGGGAGACGACTCAGATCCTCCATCTGCCAGAACGAGACAGACACACCAATTTTTTCCGCTTTGCGGGTGACGATCCCTGAAATCGGGGGCATCTCCTCACGGCCCCGGGAATCTTTTAGATGACCAACCAATTGAATTAGCGGAAGCTCACCTTCCCCGTTGACCACAAAATCGATTTCGGAAAACATCTCAAGCAACCCCTTGATGTTATCCCCTGCAAAGAGGGAGCCGCCGACTACAACCGGCAGATTCGGAAAGGCTCGTTTGATACGCTTGATAAAATAGAGCGAAGAGGTGAGCTGACAAAGAGATATTGAAAAACCCGCAATCACACAACGCTTCCAGTCCACGCTGTTAATAAGGCTGTCAGATACGTCCCTGACCTCCGATGTCAGGGTGTTGAAATCGACCTTACGAAGGTCGGGCTTACCCCTGATCTCTCGGCAAAAAATCTTTTCAATCTCTTTTCTACGTTCGGGAAATAACAGGGCCGCGTAAACGGATTCTGCCAGCCAGGTCCTTTCGGAGATGACGCCATAGAGCTTGTATCCAATGGTTTCTGCTACCTTTAAATAAAGGTGATGGGCCTCCACCTTCAAGTCAGGAAACTCTGATTTTAAATAGGCCTTTAGCGCCCCAAGCTGGATAGACGGACGGCTAAAAAGAGGCCAGGGTGTTGAAACCAAAGCAACGCGTTCCAATTGACGGGTTCGATCTCCTTTCAGTTCATTGAAAACATATAAGGATAATATCAAACCCGTGCTCGTAAGTCAAAAAGGCAGATGCCTAATAATTCCAGCCCTGCCCCTTCCTCAGCAACAAAAATATTTTCATCTTTGTAGACTAAAAAATGGTACCATTCGTCATATCAGGTAGATACCTTGGTTGAGCGGTTCAACGTTCACGGTTCACGGTTGAAGAGCC
>JAGMBW010000154.1 GCA_023129535.1 Desulfobacterales bacterium | reverse complement strand
CATGATGCCCCAATAGAGACAAAACGCATGTTTCACCCAATGGGTGAAAAAGGTTAATGTAGGTATTGTGCTGTAAAGTGATAGATGTCAATAGATTATAACCTTTGAACCTTGAACCCTGAACCCTGAACCTTGAACCGATCATTTTAGGGGATAGACTGAATTGTTGGAGTAAGTGGGGGAATATAGTCCAACTCTGATGGCAGATACCTATCACCACGTTACAGAGCTGGTAGAAAAAGCACGAGCCGGTAACAGGGCCTCGCTGGAACAACTTGTGGATCATTTCCATAAGGATGTTTTCCGCATGGTGTATTACCGGACTTATTCGCGGATGGACGCAGAGGATTTAACCCAGGAGATTTTCATGCAAATGTCAAAGAGCCTGTCCAGTTTGAAAGACGCAGGCTCGATAAGGCCGTGGCTGTTCCGCATTGCCTCAAACCGGGTCAGGGATTTTCATCGAAAAAAAAGCATACTGTCTTTTTTCGGCACGACAATAGAATTGGAGGCTGCTGCCCAGGCTACGGCAGAGAATCACAACAATCCTGCGAATGCCATGATGCTGAAAGAATTCCAGTTGGAGTTCCGTCAGCTTACAGACAGTCTGTCACAGCGGGAGCGGGAAGTGTTTATGCTGCGATTTGTGGATCAACTGGGGATCAGGGAAATTGCCGGGGTCCTGAAAAAAAGTGAAAGTACCGTCAAAACTCATTTATACAGGGCTTTAAGAAAATTCAGACAGAACCCCGGTCTCCATAGCTTGCTGAAAGGAGGACTATTGTGAATAGCAAAAACCTCCATCTGAATGAAGATCAAGTCATCCGTTCTGTGGTGGATAAAAACGACTTGCCTGCCACTGTGCGAAACCATCTTTCCACATGTCTTGTGTGCCAAGGGAAAAAACAGCAAATTGAACAAGAGTTAGACACCCTGGGACGCATGGCAAGAGAGTTCGCCCCTTTACCTCGACGAGAGGTCCGACTTCCTTTTTATAAGCCTCGCAGTTTATGGTCCTGGCGACCCGTCTTTGTTGCCGGGTTCGCTGCTCTCTTGTTGATAGCTGGGATTTGGTGGTCTGGAGTTTTTACGACCTCCCAGGAAAAGATGATGGCTCAGATCATCCGGGAAACGAAACAAGACGAGCAATTGATGGCTGAAATATACGCCTTGGAAGAATACGCTCCAGTTGATGTTTACCCGGATATTTCCGCAGAGTCTGATGTTGGTTATTTTGATGAATTTCTGAGGTTTGTCGTTCCCTTGGAAGAAAATCAAAATGCTGTGTAGAAGGCTACTGAACCCATAGAGTAACTGGTGCCTGGCCGAAAAAATGCAACCTGTGCGGTTAGATATTGAGTTCTAAGCAAAAGCGCTCAAAAGAACTATCACGAAAGCACGTACTGTTCTCAAGGCGCAAGCCGCAAAAGACGAAAGCACGAAAAAGGTCCTAAAGACTTGCTTGATTGTTAGATTCTTGCAGGTTCATTCTTATGCTCATCTCTCAGGATGCTAACCTGCTGATAAATCAGTACTTGTTTGACAAACAGAATCCCGAATATCTTTTTGGTATGGTTCATTTCGTGTTTTCGTACTTTCGTGTTTTCGTGATTGATTTGAATAGTCCTAATTGCACAGCTCCAAAAAATGCGGTTTTCGGTCAATCACTAACCCAAAACGAGTGAGGAGGTGTATATGAAAAAAGTAACGATTTTTACGCTGATTTGTGTTTTTGCAGTATCAGGTATCGGCCTTGCAAAGGGACCTGGTGGCATGGGAGAATTGGAGATACCCCACGGCAAGTGGTGGCGAATGCCAGAAGTGGCTAAAAAGCTTGATCTGACCAGCAAGGAACAGCAGAAACTTAACGACCTGTTTGTGCAAAGCCGACGGCAACTGATTGATCTCAAAAGTAATGTGGAAAAGGAAAAGCTTGAGCTGGAGATGATTCTCGACCAACAGAATTTTGATGAGTCTGCCTGCATGGATCAGTTCAAGAAATTTGAACATGCCCGCGCCAATCTTGCCAACGAACGATTTAGATTTCTGGTTGAGGTACGGAAACTACTGGGTCTTGACCGATACCGGCAACTCAAAACAGAATTTCGTCATCGTCGAATGCATCGAATGAAAGGACAGCAGGAACGCAAAGGACCTATCAAAGACAGGATGATTCACGAATAGTTTTCGTCCGAAAATAAGTGAATTGAACTTAGGGACTTGGCCCCAGTTGGCCCGCCCTGGCGCTTCAGCTTACTATAAGCTACCAAGCTATTAATCCAGGTCTGGGCCAGGGAGTATTGGAGGAATGGAGTACTGGAGTGATGGTTCTGAAGGTGGGCTTCATTATCAACCCAATAACACCGGCATTAGGGCTCGTGATGCTACTGCTTGCAGGATGCGCTACCCTCGGCCCGGATTATGTCCCTCCCGAGGTGTCGGCGCCCGCACAGTGGAGCGCTCAGTTGGAGGGTGGTCTGACTGCCGAGCGTATAGATACGCAGGCGCTGGCCAATTGGTGGTCGACGCTTAATGATCCCACGTTGACGAGCCTGGTTGAGCGTTCGATCGAGGGCAATCTGGATTTGCGCCAAGCCAGGAATCGTGTTCGTGAGTCCCGCGCGCGCAGGGGCATCAGCGAGACCGATCGCTTCCCAAGTATCGACGCCACTGGGTCTGCCAGGTTGACCCGTAGCAGCGAAGAAGCGGGCAGCGGTACCGAGAGAGATCTCTACGCAGTGGGCTTTGACGCAAGTTGGGAGCTGGATTTGTTTGGCGGGATTCAGCGCTCTATCGAGGCAGCCGAAGCAGATCTGGAGGCGAGCGAAGAGCATTTGCGTGACGTGCTTGTGACCTTGGTGGCCGAAGTTGCCCTGAATTACGTCGAGGTGCGTTCGTTTCAGGCCAGGCTTTCGACAGCGGAGGCGAATCGCAACGCACAGGAGGAAACCTACAAACTTGTCCGGTCACGTTTTGAAGCCGGCCTGACCAGCTACCTTGATGTAGAACAAGCCAAAGCCAATCTGGAGAACACCCGGTCGCAGATACCGACGCTACAAATCGGGCTTGAGCAGGCCAAGAACCGGCTTGCCGTGTTACTGGGAGAGAATCCAGGCTCGGTGCATGATGAACTGTCGGGCCGACAATCTATCCCGGTAACGCCACTCGAGATCGCCCTTGGAGTGCCTGCCGATGTCTTGCGGCGCAGACCCGATGTTCGGCGTGCCGAGCGGGAACTCGCGGCTCAGACGGCTCGAATTGGCGTGGCCACAGCCGAGCTTTATCCGAAATTCACCCTGCCTGGGTCAATCGGTCTCGAAGCCTTGTCACTCGGCAAGTTGTTCTCGACCGGTGCCAGGTTCCACGGAATCGGCCCAAGTGCTACATGGACTATTTTTGATGCGGGGCGCATACGAAGAAACATCGAGGTGCAAAATGCGCTTCAGGAAAAGGCGTTGATCGAGTATGAGGCTGCGATTCTCACCGCACTGGAGGACGTTGAAAATGCGCTTGTCGCCTATACGAAAGAGCAGGTTCGACGCCATTCGCTCATGGAAGCATCACAAGCCTCGCAACGTGCTGTGGATCTTGCGCGTTGCCAATATTTGTCAGGGCTGACCGATTTTCAAAGCGTGCTCGATGCGCAACGGTCATTGTTATCACTCAAGGGCCAGTTGGCGGAGAGTGAGGGCGAAGTCACATCTAACCTGATAATGCTGTATAAGGCGCTCGGAGGTGGATGGACATCCTTGGCGCCTGGTTCAGAGAAGTAGTTTTTGAGTTAAGGAGCAAAGATTGATGGTTTCGAAAAGAAACGCCGATATTGCCCAGACCTTAGGAATCGATCAGCAAACAGCCGGGCGCAAGAGAGCAACGTTTTGGGTTGTTGCGGCAATCGTGACGGTTTTGGTGGCCGGTGGTGCAATTTTTTTCCTTGCTGACAAAGGCGGCCCAATACAGTACAGAACTGCCGAGGTGCAGAGAGGAAATCTCACTATCACCGTGACAGCTACCGGCACTCTGGAACCGACGAACCAGGTCGAGGTAGGCAGCGAGCTGTCCGGCATCATCGAAACGGTCGAGGTGGATTACAACGACTGCGTGAAGGCCGGGCAGGTGCTGGCGAAACTGGACACCGATCGACTTGAACCTAAGGTTCTACAGTCTCAAGCCGCATTGGAATCCGTGCAGGCCAAGTTGCTGGAGGCGGAGGCAAACGTTCTGGAAACCCGCAATGAGTTGAAGCGATTAAAGCGGCTCGCGGGACTGAGCAAAAAGAAACTGCCATCGCAGCACGATCTGGACGCGGCCGAAGCGGCATTCAAACGCGCGCAAGCCGAGGAAGACAGCGCGAAGGCCATAGTATCGCAGGCCCAGGCTACCCTCGACCAGGATCAGACAGATCTGGCGAAGGCGGTCATCCGTTCACCAATCAACGGGATTGTCCTGGAGCGCCACGTGGAGCCCGGCCAGACCTTTGCTGCTTCGTTCCAGACCCCCGTGCTGTTTACGCTGGCCGAGGATCTCAGCCAGATGGAATTGCATGTAGATATTGACGAGGCCGATGTGGGGCAAGTCCAAGCAGGGCAGGATGCGACCTTCACCGTCGACGCCTATCCGGATCGTCGGTTTTCGGCCCGCATTCTCAAAGTCTATTACGCCCCGCGAGTAGTGCAGGACGTCGTGACCTATGAGGCGTTATTAACCGTCGATAACTCGCAGTTGCTGTTGCGGCCGGGAATGACCGCAACAGCGGAAATCATTACCAAAAGAGTAGAAGATGCCATTCTGGTGCCGAATGGTGCGCTACGGTTTACCCCGCCGGCGCCCGAGGCCGAGACCTCAAGACGTGGCCGCAGTATGCTCCGTGCTATCTTGCCCGGGCCACCGCGTCGGCCGGCAAAACAGCGCAAAGTCTTGCATGCCGGCAAAAGTGAGCACCGCGTGTGGACGTTACGAGATGAACAACCCGTTGCCATCCCTGTCACCATTGGCTCATCAGATGGGCGTATGACCGAGGTGGTAGCCGGCGATTTGAAACCCGGACTCCCGCTGTTGGTCGATGTTGTCAGGCCCGGTGGATGAACTCGAAGACTCCAGTGAAAGTAAACGATGGCCGGGATCAGCCCCTGATTGAGCTCGGCGGGGTGACCAGGGTCTATGGGAAAAGCCGCGCAGCGGTGAGAGCGCTGCGTGGCATTGATCTTTGGGTGGACGACGGCGAATTTCTTGTCGTGATGGGCTCGAGCGGATCCGGAAAATCCACCTGCATGAACATCCTGGGATGTTTGGATACCCCAACGACCGGTGCCTATTTCTTCAAGGGAGTCGAGGTTGGCAGGCTTTCCCGCGATCAACGCGCATTACTGCGCCGCCACTATCTGGGTTTCGTTTTTCAGGGCTATAACCTCCTCAACCGTACCTCGGCCCTGGAGAACGTGGAACTGCCCTTGATCTATCGCGGCATGCCACCCGCTGAAAGGCATGCGTGCGCGCTGCAGGCCATTGGAGCGGTGGGCCTTAAGGGGTGGGAAGCACATACGCCCGGTGAGCTTTCCGGCGGTCAACAGCAACGGGTAGCCATTGCCCGTGCCATCGTTACGGAGCCCTCGGTGTTGCTGGCTGATGAACCCACGGGCAATCTGGATTCTACAACCAGCCACGAAATCATGCAGGTACTCACTGAGCTTAACCGCGAGCAGGGGATCACCATTGTGATGGTTACTCACGAGGCGGATGTGGCGGCCCATGCACAACGCATCGTCCACTTCGTTGATGGCGTTGTAGAGTCCGATATGCGGAACGAGGGGAAGGTGTAATGCTCTGGAACGCGATCCTGCTGGCGTTTCGTGAGATCCGCCGCAATGTCATGCGTTCTGCGCTTACCATGCTCGGTATTGTGATCGGGGTCGCAGCCGTTATCACCCTGGTTACCCTCGGGCGCGGGGCCACCGCGCAGGTCACGGCGGAGATCGCAAGCATGGGCAGTAATCTACTCCACGTAAGACAGGGCCAGAGGTTTAGAGGCCATGGCGGGGTACGGGCAGCCGCCGACCCATTTGATCTGGAGGATGTCAAGGCTATTGCCCGGGAAATTTCGGGAGTAGCGGCAGTGGCGCCGGTCACATCCCAAACCGTTCTCGCCATTTACGGGAACGAAAACTGGACCACTTCGGTCATCGGGAGCGACAACGCCTTCTTCAAAACTCGAAAGTGGTCGATGGAATCCGGACGGCAATTTATTGATAGTGAGCTGCGTGTCGGCAAGCCGGTCTGCGTCCTGGGCAACACAGTACGTAAAGAACTCTTCGGTACGCAAGCTTCCCTGGGGGCCGCGATCCGGTTGGGAAGACTTTCCTGTCAGGTGATCGGTCTTCTGGAACCCAAGGGGCTGTCGACCTTCGGCAGGGATCAGGACGATATTGTTGTTGTCCCTGTGCGCGCCTTTCAGCGGCGCATTTCCGGAAATCAGGATATCAACGCCATTTATGTCTCCGCGCAAAGCGGTGATGTAACAGAAAAAGTCAGGCAGGATATCGAGTTGCTGATGCGCCAGCGCCGCCATATATCAGCGACTGAAGAGGACGATTTTCATGTGCGGGATATGAAGGAACTCGTCGCCAGGGTTACAAGCACAACCCGTGTGCTCACCGCGCTACTCGGCGCCGTAGCAGCGGTGAGCCTGGTGGTCGGCGGGATCGGCATTATGAACATCATGCTGGTCTCGGTGACCGAGCGGACGCGGGAAATCGGAATCCGGCTCGCCATAGGCGCTATGGAACGTGATGTGCTCAGGCAATTTCTGGTAGAGGCGATCGTGCTTTCCTCACTCGGAGGCGTCGTGGGAATTGTCCTCGGACTCGCAAGCTGCGTGATCGCAGCTCCCATCCTCGGGGTTCCTTTCATACTTGATCCGGTCATCATGGTTATAGCCTTTGCATTTTCCGGCGCGGTAGGTGTTATTTTCGGCTACTTCCCCGCGCGAAAGGCCGCACGCCTGGACCCCATCGACGCGCTACGGCACGAATGAGGAGTTCCCCGTCTCTCGAGCGCCGCCAGTATTCATCTTCCTCCGGAAACTCGTGGATAGGAGGATAAAACCTTGTCCTCAAATAGGAATTCTGCAAGCCCCTTGGCTGAGAAGATGCTGACTCCACACAAGTGACGAGCAGATGCTCGTTTTTCCTTGACTCATTATATGCAAGTTTCTATGGTTTGAAGGAATTATCCGCCTCAATTTGTATCTGCGCTTTTGTGCAATGGTCCTAATTTCTCAAAAAAGATGTAAGGTCGACACCAAACTCCTTTCGAACACTTTGAAGCGAATACCGGCTTCACGCTGGGTTACCTTACTGATCTGTGCCGTGTGGTTGCTGCAGCCTGCGATTTCCCGGGCCCGGCAGCCATCTTGCCTTCTGAATGGAATTTCCTCACAGGACGCCCTGGTGGTAGCCGACTCTGATGGCCGCATCATTTTCAGCAGGAATGAAACCAAAAAATGTGTTCCTGCTTCCACTCTGAAGATTCTGACGGCCCTTGCAGCTATTCATCACCTCGGAAAGACGTACAGATTCCAGACCGAGTTTTATCAGGACCCTGAAAAAAACCTGAAAGTAAAGGGATATGGAGATCCGCTGCTTATCAGCGAGGTGTGGCAAGAGATAGCCCAGGTCCTGGCCTCCAGACTCCACGATTTCAAGGATCTTGTCGTTGACGACACCTATTTTGTGAATCAGATCCATATTCCAGGGGTTCGTGCCTCCACCAATTCCTATGATGCCCCCAACGGGGCCTTGTGTGCCAATTTCAACACGATTTTTTTCAAACGAGATAATACCGGCAGGATTGTCCCAGCAGAACCTCAGACCCCCATAACGCCCTTTACCCTTGAGAAGCTCAGGTTGGTGGGCTCAAGTGGCGGTCGCTTCACCCTTTGCCAAAGCGGGCACGAGGCTGCACGGTACGCCGGGGAACTCCTGTTGCACTTTTTGAAACAAAGGGGCAAGGTGTGTCAGGGCAGAGTCTGGCCTGGTGTAGTGGAACCTGGAGACAGACTGGTCTACACCTATCATTCGATTTTTGCCCTGGAACAGGTCCTGCAGAAGATGTTTGAGTTTTCCAACAATTTCACGGCCAATCAGATCCTGATCGCCCTCGGTGCCCATGTGTATGGCCCACCCGGCACATTAGCCAAAGGAGTGAAGGTCCTTTCTGACTATGCCAGAGAGGTGTTAAATCTGCACGACATTGAGATTGTGGAAGGATCCGGGGTCTCAAGAAGGAACCGGCTGTCGGCCCTGGATATGCTTGCTGTTTTGAGGCGCTTTGAGCCGCACCGCGCCCTTCTTGTCCGCGATGGAGAGGTCTTTTACAAAAGCGGCACCTTAGAGGGAATCAAGACGAAAGCCGGATACATCCAGGCCGGGTCCGGCAATCCGTACTATTTTGTCATCTTTCTAAACAGCTCGCAGGCAGATATTGACTCCATCCTGGACTGTGTTAAAAAGAGATTAAGGAATTAAGGAATTGAGGAATTGGGGAATTGAGGAATTGAGGAATTGGGGAATTGAAGGACTGAAACAACTAATCCCTAAATTCCTAATCCGGATAAACCGGAACAAAAAACAAAAACTATCACGAAAACACGAAAGTACGAAAACACGAAAGGCTGAATGTTTTTTTATTTCGTGCTTTCCCTGGCCCAGACCTGGCTTATAGACTTAGTAGGCTGATTCAAGCAAGTCGCGCCAGGGCGGGCAATCTTTCGTGCTTTCGTGATTATCTTTTAAGGTTTTCTGCCATAAAAAACACGAATCTTAGAACTAAGGAACTAAACTCCTAAATTCAGCGAAGCGACAAATGACAAATGACAAATGACAAACAAGATAAGATTCTTGAGATAGAAAACGTAACCAAATCCGTAAGCGTTCACGGAGTACTGGAGCGATGGAGTATTGGAGTGAATGGTGACTTGTCTATCATGGGTGTAAAATCGGTACTGTTCTCAAGGCGTCAGCCGCAAATCCGAAAGGCTTTTCTTGCAAGCGCCATTATAATAATCCTTTTGATTTGTGGGTGTGGCGGCCAGGAAGACCGGGGCGGACCTGCCTCGCGTGCTGCTCCGGACTTTACCCTCAAGGATCTGAATGGAGATGTCTGTCGCCTGGCCGACTTCAGAGGTAGGGTTGTGCTCTTAAACTTCTTTGCGACCTGGTGTGGTCCATGCCGCCAAGAGCTTCCTGATTTTGTCCGGCTTTATGAAAGATTTAAAGATAAAGGGCTTGAGATCATAGGAGTGTCCCTCGATCAGGAAGGTGAAGCCGTTCTGAGGCCATTTATCAGACAGTACGGTATCACTTTCCCCATTGTACTGGGAACAAGGGAGGTGGTTCTCAATTACGGTGGGATCAAGGGGATTCCGACCACCTTCATCATAGACCACAATGGTGCAATTCGGGATCATTTTGTTGGGTTGCGACCACGTTATGTGATGGAGGAATCTGTAAAAAAACTCCTGAAACAGATAGGCTAATCCATGGAGCCACTCCCCTTTGATCCTGAGCATCCGTACAGGCCCGGTGAAGACGCGATCAGGGATGCCTGGTACACGACCTTCTTCATAGAGAATCACCTCGACTATTACGCTTACCCGGATCACGTAGGCACGCCGGAGCAGGTTCGTTTTATGGTCTATGCCGAGGAAAACGAGCGGTACTATCCTTGCTCCGATCGGATGTTCGGCACCATCATGACACGGGAGGAGTCACGGTTTTTACAGGAAACATATGAAGAGGTGCTTAACAGGATACTCGACCTGGTTGATCGGCAGATCGAGGATGAATGGGACAAGACCTTCTTACAATCTCTTATCAAGACCAAATACAGGCATGAGACCCGGGATGGGTTGATGATTCCCTCCCGGCTGGAAAAGCGTCTTCTGAAAATCTACATGGATCGCACCCAGATAGAGGACCCCTATCTGTGCGAAAAGGCACAGCGAAACGCGCGGGCTTTTCAGGCGCTCAACTCCGAGGCGTTTCAGAATGCCTTGAACCATGTTGATGATGCCGTTATCCTTTCCTCTCCGGTCAGTCTGGACCAGATCAAGGAACGTGTGGACTATCTGAAGTTGCGGCGTCTCTTTGCGCTGTCGGTTGAAGGTGCGCTCTGGGAATCTGATGAGATCTCGGGATACGGTGTGACCGATTACGTGAGGCTCCTCGGCAGGCCTCTCACCGGCGATGGGGTCGAGCCCTTGTGGCAATTCTTGGGGGTTCGGAGAGAAGAAAACGGCCCGGGTGCCCGGCAATCTAAGAAGATCCTGTGGCTGGCCGATGAAGCAGGTGAGGTGATGGTGGACTTAGCCATCATACGATACCTGGCCCAACTCGGGCACAAGACCGTTGTCGCGTTCAAGCACGGCCCTTTGTTTACCAAGGTTGACTTTCGTGATGCGCAGGAAGACGATACGCTTTGTCGGCAACTGCAAGGGGCTCTGTTGATGACGGAAAAAAACCTGGGCAAAAACGAGCTGGTCAATATTTTGAAAAGCAACAACAATATCATGGCCATCTCGGATGGCACCCGTGAGAAGATCAACCTTTTGCTGGCCTCTACAACCTTTGCGCGGGTCTTCAAGGAGGTGGACGGCGTCATCTCCAGAGGTGGTGATCAGAGACGACGCTTTTTTGACACCCACTTCCAGTTTACCCAGGACATTTACAGCATTGCGAAAGATAAAAACGGGACTGCCTCCGTCTGGTTCAAAGCCAAACACCCTGCCGTGATCAAGTTCTCCCACAAGGATCTTGAAAAGAAGGCACGAGCAATCGTCTCACAAATCGAAGCAGCCAAACAGAAGGGCATGACTGTCATATTTTACAGCGGTATTATTGGGTCCATCCCTGGCAAGGTGACGATGGCCAAGAAGATCATGTCGACCTATACCCAGTACTTGAAAGACCAGTCTGCCAGCACGTTCATTATCAATCCGTCAGAGCATTACGAGCCGGGGATGGATGCGGATGACTTGATCTACATGTGGGAAATCGTTCAGAGGAGCGGGTTGATCGACATATGGCGGTTTCAGGCTTACGATGATATCGTCAAGGCCTTTCAGATCATGAAGACCAGGGTCCCCCCCGAGTGGGTAGGGAAGGATGCTACGTTCAGTACGGGTTGCACGAAGGAGATGAAGATTGCCATTGATCTCCAAAAGAAACACCCTGAAATGCAGGTCATAGGTCCATCGCAAGAGAAATTCCTGAGGCGGGAGGAATATGGCATAGGCAAGATGTACGACCGCCGCTTGAGCGAAATCTGCTTACCGTAGGTCTCTTCATCCCCCTTACCTGCAACGCTCGGTGAACGGGTACGTTCAAGGGTAACCGTTCACGGTTCAACGGTTCACGGTTAAAGAGCAATGAAAATTGAACGTATTGAAGATATTGTGTCTGTCGATTCATCAACTATCTCAAGACATATGGGTAACGCAAGGCGGCCAACTCTGAACCGTGAACCGTGAACCGTGAACCGTGAACCGTGAACCGTGAACGGCTACAAATAAGGCTTCTGAATCCGGTTTTTGTTAAATCGCAAATCTAAAATCGAAAATCCGAAATTGTATGGCAGACTATGAACGAGACTTCAACCATACTTGACAAAGAGGCCGAAGAGCTATTTCAAAAGCTTGGCGGTATACAAAAGCGGGAGGCCCTTAGCGTCATCGGCGAGATTGCAAGGGCCTGCCAGGAGGAACAGGCAAAGTATGATCCCTGGAGGATCCTTTTGATCGAACTGGTTTATGAGGTCTGTGCCTGTTTTCTACATGACGAATTTTTCAAGGGAAGCCTGACCACAGAAAACCATATACAGCAACTTATTGAAAAAGTTAGAAAGCTCTCTGAAATGCCCAATCACGACGGGCAGATTTTTGTCAAGTACAGGGGCCTTCACGGCGGCGACATAAATCCCGTAGAACTTGACTATTTGATATCGTTCGGAGACCTCATCATTAACCTTGAATCCGCACAGGCCCTTGCCAGGCGTCACCAAAACACCCATACACATTTACATGAACATCTTGTTGAGGCATGGAGCGCCTTTAAGGCTAACAAGGTTACCACACTCTTTATCAGGGTTGCTCAGAGTGGCCAGGAGGAAACAGATTCTCTGGGGCCCTGTATCGAGATACTATCCCAATATCACCCGGCGGTTTACGAAAGCAGCCAAATTGTGCTTACCAGTCAGGGAAAGAAGGTTCAGGTACCCCTGGTATACGATGAGGATCAGAAACCGGATTGGAACCTGACCATGGTTGCCGGCCTGAATCGTTTGAGCAAGAATTCCATGCAAACACTGGTCCACAAAATCAATGACCTCATAAAAAGAGAGGACATATATATCCCGGTAGATGACATCACAAATGTGTACAATGCAATTTTCAGTACTAAAAAACTTAAATCAAGGCTTGTCAAACCGCCGATAGAGGTCAACAACGTCAAATGGCTCATGCTGGCCAGTGACCAGGAGATCCTCCATAAAGAAAAGATGGATCTGGTAAACGCCGTGTTCGAGAAGTTTGGCGGCCCATCCCAGGCAGCCATACAGATCATCAACACCATATATGAAGCGGATTTCAACGCCTTATCCCCTTGTGACATTGGGGTCACTCTCCAAAAGATGATCCCCATTACCTCGACATGCTGACCCGAATCATCCACTACTGTGACAAGGCAATTGAAGGAATTGAAAAGAGAGCTGATCAAGGTAGCACGCCAACTACTTGATTTTTCGAGCATTGGGCCTGTTTATCTTGTCGGCGGTTCTCTCCGGGATTGCATCCTCAATCGTCCCTCCAGCGACCATGACTTTGCAGTGCCCGGCAATGCCAGGGCCTTTGCCGAGAAAGTAGCGGCAAAACTCGGTGTCCGCGTGATCGAGATAGGAAAGGAGGAGAAGGCTCTCTATCGAATTGTATCAGGCGATAAGGTCCTCGATTTTTGCCCCGTGCACGGCAAAGCCATAGAGGACGACTTGAAAAAACGCGACTTCACTGTCAACGGCCTTGCCTTTAACCTGTCTTCCGAAAGACTCATCGACCCTGTTGGGGGCCTGGACGATATCCGGTCAAGCACGATCCGGCTGATTTCAGAAGATGCGATTTCAGCCGACCCCGTGAGAATGATCAGGGCATTTCGCCTCGCCTCTGTTTTGGATTTTGAGATTGCCCCGCAAACCTTGTCTGTCATCAAGGAGCAAGCCGCACTTATTGCCGGGTCGGCCGGAGAACGGATAAGGGCAGAGCTTTTTAAAATGATGGAAGCAGAGAGGTCCTTTCCCTTCATCGAGCAAATGGGTGAGGTAGACCTCCTGACGAAGCTCATCCCCGAGCTTGGGCCATGCCGTGCCTGTCCGCTGAATGAATATGGACAGAACGTCTTTCAACATGTTATGCGTACCTACGCAGAAATGGAGACAGTTCTTAACGAATATCCAACGATCTGGCCCGAGTATGCCGAACCGATTCGCCACTATCTTGAACAGGGCAATCGGAAGGTGCTCTTGAAGTGGGCTGCCTTGCTTCATGATCTGGGCAAGCCTGCGACGCGCAGTGTTGATTCGACCGGAAGGTTGCGATTTCTGACCCATGAGAAAAAGGGGACTCGTATTGCCGGGGATATATGCTTGAGGTTAAGGATGTCCGGTCAGGAGGGATCCTACATAGAGTTAATCGTACAAAATCACCTTCATCCACTGCTCATCTTTGACGCCCGTCAGAGGGGAACTCTTACTACAAGGGGCATTGTTCGCTTTGTCAGAAGACATAAGGACAATGTTATTGGGCTGTTACTCCACAGCGTAGCAGACCAGCGCGCCAAGGCCGGGCACAACGGGGAATTCGAGGAGGCCTTCGTGGCGTTTGTGAACCAGATCCTACACAGATATTTTGCCGACCTGAGACCCACCATGGCAGCACCGCGGCTCGTTACCGGCAAAGATCTAATCGAACATTTCGGCCTCAAGCCATCTGAACTTTTCGCAAGATTGCTAAACAAGGTGGAAGAAGCGAGATTGAACCGAGAAATCCGCACAAGGGAGGAGGCCTTTGCACTTGTGACCAGATTGCTTGACCTGGAGGGCGATGCCGGAATCGAACCGGCGACACCAAGCTCCGGAGGCTTGTGCTCTATCCGCTGAGCTAATCGCCCTTAAACACAACAAACCAGTTATTCCCTTTTTTGTCAAGGGAGATTTGGATGCTGGGCATAGCCCGTCCTGTGGCCTGAGAATCATTAGGTAAAAATGGAAATTCCAATACGTTGACTTATATGTACCATGTGATTATGTTATTGACGTACAGCACAAAAAATCATAATAAATACGTGGGAGTATCATGTCATGAACGAAAAAGACGAAAAATTTCCGGATCCTAAAGAGATCGAACACGAAATCAGCGACTTCCTGTCAAAAAGATTTGGCGGCCAGGTAAAGCTGATATCCCCTGTAGTTCTTCCTCAGGAGGCTTCCTTTGGGAAAGAAGAAGAGCCTCGCAAGAAAAAAAAGACCGACTTTTCCTTAAAGCCTGAGGAACTCGAGGCCTATCTCGATCAATACATCATCAAACAGGATCAGGCCAAGGCGATTTTGGCCACCAAGATCTGCACCCATTTCAATCGCATCAAACACGCTGTATCTTCCGGCGAAAAAAATAAAGGAATTGTTGGTGAAATCAAGAATAACATCCTTATGATCGGGCCTACCGGCGTGGGTAAGACTTACCTGATTAAATTGATTGCCAGGAAGATCGGAGTCCCCTTTGTCAAGGGTGACGCCACAAAATTCAGCGAAACCGGATATGTCGGAGGGGATGTGGAAGACCTGGTTCGGGACCTGGTGCACGAAGCAGACGGCGACATCGAGCGAGCCCAGTATGGCATCGTCTACATCGATGAGATCGACAAGATCGCCTCCAGTACAAATTTCATTGGGCATGATGTTTCTCGTACCGGCGTTCAGCGCGCACTGCTAAAACCAATGGAAGAGACCGATGTTGACCTCAAAGTCCCTCACGATCCCATTTCAATGCTCGAGGAGATCGAACGTTACCGGAAGACCGGCAAAAGAAAAAAGAGGGTCGTCAATACCAAGAATATCCTTTTCGTCATGAGCGGCGCCTTTGACAAGCTTTCAGAATTTATCAAGAAGCGGATAGCGGATCAGAGCATCGGTTTTGGGGCATCGCTCAGCAGTCGGTCAGAACGTGTCGATTATCTGACACATGTGAAACCTGAAGATCTGATTAAGTTCGGTTTTGAGACCGAGTTTATAGGACGGCTTCCAGTGGTTTCCGTGTTTGAAGAGCTCACCAAAGACGACCTTTACGCCATCCTAAAAAATCCGAACAATCCTGTAATAGTGAGTAAGAAACTTGACTTCAAGGCCTACGATATATCTGTTAAGTTTGAAGACCGGGCTCTTCGTGCCCTGGCCGACCTTGCCTATGAGGAGCACACCGGAGCCCGTGGTCTGGTGAGCGCCATCGAGAAGGTTTTGTTGCAGCTTGAAAAGAAGCTGCCGTCGACGGCTGTAAAGAAGCTGTCGGTGACAGAAGAGGTGGTAAAGGACCCCAAAGGTATGCTCCAAAAAATCATATCCACGCCTGATGATTCCAGGTGGACACAGTCTTACGAAAGGCTGGTCCACGACGAAAAGGAATGGGTCAAGCAATATGTAGAGAACAATCGTGCTGTAGTGGCTGAAAAATCGAAGGTCGGCCTCACCCCCTCACGTATAGACTTAATTGCCGATCTCTACACCAGGGAGACCTGCGAGTTAAATGCTGTGATGGCAAAGATAGAGAGTTACTATGACCAAATCAAAAAGGTAGAGGCCTATTTTTACAAAACCCACAAGCTAAATATTAGGCTGGACGAAGATGCCATAGACATTGTTATCCAGAAGATGTTCTCTTCCCCGTCAGCGCTGGGAGATTTTTACAAGCAACTGACAACCAACTTCGAATACGGTTTTAAACTTATCCGCGACAAGGTCGGCGAGGACACCTTTGTGATCACTAAGGAGGCCCTTGAAAACCCCGAGGGATTTTTCAATAACCTGGTAAAAAAAATCTATTCTGAGACTCCTGACTCATCGTTCGCTTAATAAATTCGTACTTAGTGCTTGAACGAAAACCCTCCAAATCTCCCCCCTTTGAAAAAGGGGGGCCGGGGGGGATTTTGGCAATCGATTGAAATCCCCCTAAATCCCCCTTTACAAAAGGGGGACTTGTAAGGAAATTCACCGGTTTTCGTTCAGGCACTACTTAGATTAATTCTGATATGGACCTAAGTTTTTATCCCGTAAAATAGATTCTCAAAATTAACAAAAGCCTATCCCTATTAAGCGAATGATAAGTCCTGAATCATGATTTGAGGTGACTACTATAGGTTTTGAGCTTTCAACAAGGACCAAATCATGCTTTTTCCAGATTACAGACCGAGGCGTTTGCGACAAAACGAGAATTTCAGGCGTATGATACGCGAGACAAGGCTGTCGGTTGACGACCTGATTCTGCCGCTGTTTTCCGTAGAGGGGAAGGGGGTCAGGAATCCCATCGCCTCAATGCCCGGACATTTTCAGCTTTCTGTGGACAATATTGTGAAAGAGGCCATGGTTGCCCGCGATCTGGGTATCCCGGCTGTGATGCTTTTTGGCATCCCGGACAAAAAAGACCCTTTAGCGACATCGGCCTATGCCAAAAATGGAATCGTGCAAAAGACAGTGAGGGCGCTGAAAAAGAAGGTCAAGGATCTGGTAGTCATAACCGATGTATGTCTGTGTGAGTATACCGATCATGGGCACTGTGGTGTGGTGCAGGATGGTATCATAAGCAATGATGCGACGCTCGATCTTTTGGCGCGCACAGCCCTTTCCCACGCTGAGGCTGGTACGGACATGGTGGCCCCATCTGATATGATGGACGGTCGGGTAGCCGGAATACGCGACGCCCTGGATGAAAACGGGTTTGAGTCCACACCGATTATGTCGTATGCTGCCAAATACTGCTCTGCCTTTTATTATCCTTTCCGCCAGGCAGCCGAGTCAGCCCCAAAATTCGGAGATCGCCGTACGTACCAGATGGATCCTGCCAACAGCCTGGAAGCGATTCGTGAAGTGACTATGGATGTGGAGGAAGGCGCTGATATCATTATGGTAAAGCCGGCGCTTGCCTGCTTAGACATTATCTGGCGGGTTCGGGAAGAAATCGATCTACCCGTAGCGGCCTACAACGTTAGCGGGGAATTTGCCATGATCAAGGCAGCGGACAAGCTCGGATGGCTTAACGGCAAACAGGCCATGATGGAATCCCTGATTGCCATCAAGCGAGCTGGCGCAGACATGATCCTAACCTATTTCGCCAAAGAAGCGGCAAAGGAATTGAATATTGACGATTGACGATTGAATATTGACGATTGGGAATTGAAAGTGAGAAGCGAGGAACTAAAGAAGAGAACCAAGGAATTTGCTCATCGTTGTATTAAATTGAGCATGGCGCTGCCTGAAACGGTCCTTGGTAAGCATGTTCGCAAGCAGCTAATAAGGTGCTCTACATCGGTAGCTTCCAATTACAGAGCAGTGTGCCTTGCACAGTCCAAGGCGAGTTTTGTGTCAAAACTGAGTATTGTTCTGGAAGAAGCTGATGAGTCATATTTCTGGTTAGAGTTTATTATTGATGAAAATCTATTAAAGCGGAAGCTTGTCGAACCGCTATTAAGAGAGGCTGAAGAATTAACTGCTATCTTCGTCTCTTCAAGAAAAACCGCGAGGAGTGACAATTGAATATTGAATATTGAAAAACTGAAAACTGAAGGAAATGCTTTTCAATCGACAATATTCAATCGACAATATTCAATGAACAAGCATCCGCCATCTGAGATGACCCAAAAGGGTGCCACTCACCGGGAATCCAGCCTTCGCCTCATAGCCTGGGAGGTTACCCGCAACTGCAATCTTTCCTGTATCCATTGCCGTGCTGCCGCTACCAAAGGGCCATATCCTAATGAACTGGACACAGATGTCTGTCTTAAGCTGCTCGACCAGATCAGCGAGGTAGGCCAACCTGTGGTCATCCTCACGGGGGGGGAACCCCTTCTTCGACCGGATATCTTTGAAATCGCCCGTTACGGAACAAAGAAGAACCTGCGTATAGTCATGGGCTCCAATGGCACCCTCATCACCGAGGCCAACGCAAAAGAGATGGTATCGGCCGGTATCCAGCGAATCAGCATCAGCCTTGACGGGCCCACAAAGGAAAGCCACGACGGGTTCCGCCAGATGGAAGGTGCTTTCGAAGGGGCCCTTCGTGGTATCCACTGGGTCAAAGAGGCTTGTCTCGACTTCCAGATCAATACCACTATCACACAGCATAATTTTGAAGAACTTCCAAAGATTCAGGAGCTTGCCGTTAAGTTGGGTGCTGTGGCCCACCATATCTTCCTGCTCGTTCCGACGGGCAGAGGAAAATACATCGTGGATCAGGGAATCACGGCACAGCAATACGAGGAAACCCTTAACTGGTTCTACGACCAGAGGGACAAAGTGCCTCTCCAGTTGAAAGCCACCTGTGCCCCCCACTATTACAGGATCTTGAGAGAGCGGGCCCGTGAGGAAGGAAAGACCGTCACATTCAAAACTTACGGGCTCGATGCAGTAACTCGCGGTTGTCTGGGTGGAACCAGCTTCTGTTTTATATCAAACACTGGCGTGGTGCAGCCGTGTGGTTTTCTGGACCTCAATTGCGGCAGTGTAAAGGAGACGCCCTTCGGGGTTATCTGGAATGAATCAGAAGTTTTCAATCGCCTCAGAGACTACAACGGTCTGAAAGGCAAATGCGGCAGATGCGAGTATCGAAAGGTCTGCGGGGGATGTCGTGCCCGGGCCTATGAGGCCACAGGTGATTATCTTGCCGAAGAGCCCCTCTGTCTGTACCAGCCAAGAGTGAGCTGACTCTGCCCCTGATTCTTGACCAATTCGGACTATCTTTATTAATAAGTCCTAACTATTCACGGAGTATTGGAATAGGTTTCCACGTTGTCCACTACTCCACTACTCCATAACTCCACTACTCCGTCTATCTTTTGAAGCTCCCCGCAGTCCCGCTTAACAGCGGGACTGGGAATCTTCGACCGTAAGGAAGTTTGCCATTTT
>JAGMBW010000153.1 GCA_023129535.1 Desulfobacterales bacterium | reverse complement strand
GTATTTCCTCAGAGATTCTCTTAAAGACTATCCGACTGGGGGTTCCTATCCTTACAACCGGCTCGGCTGCAACACGGTTTGCGATTGATCTTGCCAGAAAGACCAATATGACACTCATAGGACAGGCCCGGCAAGGGAGTATGATCATTTATAATCATGGAGGAAGAATAGCCGGCTTATGTAGTGCCCGAGGTCTCCTATTACGACCAGATGGACCATGCTAACGACAATGACGAGCCAAGAATAACGACCTTGAATGCCCGGACCCACCGCAGCCCACACTCACTCCGCCTGCGGCGGACAATGCGGTCGCTTTTGCGGTTCAAGAACAAAGTAATTCTTTGAAATTCTTCCTTAATGGAGAGGGTTTTTGGGGCCCCTTTGCCAAAACAGCGATCGAGAAGAATGTTTGAGGTAAACCTTCAGATGCGATTTCGCATTTCGGTTAAGGAGGTCAACGATGACGGCCAGGGATGATACGACAACCCGGCTTTTACAAGAGCTTTCAGATGCCAAAACCTGGCCAGCCCGGTTCAAACGGGAGCTTTCCAGTGGGTCAGATGTGAGTCATGAGATAAGAGAGGCTGACAAGAAAATAGAGGAGCTTGAAAAACGGGCAAACGAGGCCTTGAAAAGACTCGGGTGCGTGAGTCCCGAGACCCGTTCGGTTTACCATGGCATGGCTGACATGCTCATTAACTGGAGCACGTTTAAGGATAGTTTAGAATAAAGGAGTACTGAAAAATCCAAAATCCGAGATCCGCAATCGACTATGGATAATATGTTGCACAGACGCTTTCAGACTCCCAGGCTGTGACACGAGTTACTTTGAGGGTCGGGCTGTTGAGCTCAATGGCCAATTGTTCTGCCATGTAACGTGCGATATTTTCTGAAGACGGATTCTGGTTCTTGAAGGGATCCAGGTTGTTCAGGTACTTATGGTCCAAACTCCCCACAATGGCATTCACATATTTTTTTAGGACCCCAAAATCGACCACGATGCCTGCCTCATTTAAGGTATCTGAAACTACGCAGACCTCAATCTTCCAGTTGTGTCCATGTAGGTTTTCACATGCCCCCCGGAAATTTTTGAGCTGATGCGCTGCACAGAAACTGGTTATCACCTTGAGTTCATACATGATATGGTATTGCTACTTTGCTTCTCCTGTGTACGGTTTTCCGCATTCACTGCAAACACCATGTTCATTGATCACGCCGATGCAGGCGCCGTCACTGCACAGGATGCGCTTTGAAAAATCGATCTCATCCCCAGCAGATTCTGCTGCTGACACGAGGTGAGGCTTTGCATTAGCCAGGAGAGGAAGCTCGACCCCGCAGTGGCAGCAGAATTTCCCCTCAAGGGGGATTCTTTCATGGCATTCAGGGCACTCCCGCGATGGGAGATCGGCCTTACAATGAGGACACTTCATAAAGCTTTCTAACCTCCGATAGTTGACATGGGGCGAAGGCACGCTCCTTTTTCCAGGATCTCAGCATGATGCCGCTTCGGTTTCCTGCCAATGGCCTGTTGAAGTAAGCTTTTCAAATCTTCCTGGCTGCATCCGTTTCTAAGCGGCGTTTTGATGTCTACCTCATCGTCAGCAAAAAGGCACGGGCGAAGCTTGCCGTCTGCCGTGAGCCTGAGTCGGTTGCACGAGGGGCAGAAGTGGTGGCTGAGGGCACTGATTAACCCAATTTCCCCTTGGGCTGATTTAAACCGATATCGCTCGGCGGGCCCGTCATAGATTGAACGCGAAATCTTGTGAAGGGGTGCAAAGGTCTCGAGTCTAGACCTTATTTCGTCTGACGAGATATACTTTTCAGGCGTCCAGTGAGTATCCCGCCCAATCGGCATGTACTCGATGAATCGAATGTGATACGGCTTTCGCACAGAAAGGTCGGCAAACTGGAATAGTTCGTCATCATTGATGCCCCTCATGGCCACGACATTCAGCTTGATGGGCGAAAACCCGGCCGTCTCAGCGATTTGAAGCCCCTCCCACACGGCATCAAAGCATTCTCGACCGGTGATCATCTTATACTTCAAGGGATTCAGGGTGTCCAGACTTACATTGATGCGACGAACACCCGCCTCAAAGAGCTCCGGGGCCATCTCTTTTAAGAACACACCATTTGTGGTGATGCTGACATCCTCGATCTGCGGAATCCGACACACAGACTCAACCAAGTGCATGAAATTCTTCCGGAGCAGGGGTTCCCCACCCGTCAGGCGGACCTTTTTTATGCGCAGATCGGTTGCCGCCCGGATGACCTTCAGGATCTCTTCATAGGTCAAGATGTTGGCATGATCCAAAACCTTGAGATCCTTCACCGGCGTGCAATAGATGCATCGCAGGTTGCAGCGGTCTGTCACAGAGATCCTAAGATAGGTAATCTCGCGGTTGTAAGGATCTATATTTGGAGACATAATGAATTATCACATCCGTCCTCTTATTCCAAATTTGACATAGCACAAAAAACGGACAATCCAAAGCAGTTTCTGTCAGCACTCATGATCACCTGGCGAAGGCTTAAGGCTCAAGGCTGAAAGCTGAAAGCTCAAAGCTCAAAGCCGCCAATCGTTGTATTTCTTGTAACCGTTCACGTGGATTTTTTGTTGTCATTGCGAGGAGCGGAGCGACAAAGCAATCTCTGGGCGATGAACCATGAGATTGCTTCGCTTCGCTCGCAATGACACGGGCATACGAAGCCCCTGTGAACGCTTACTATTTCTTTTACCTTTCAGCTTTGAGCTTTGAGCTTTCAGCTTTCAGCTTTCACCACGGAGCCATTTTACGGCAGCCATCAGGTCATCTGCCACATAGTCTGGCTTTACGCCAGCATCTGTGCAAAGGCGCTCGGTCTCTTTACCGTGGCCTGTTCTTACCAGAATGACCCTTCCGCAGCCCGCGCGTCGAGCACACAAGATATCCTTCAAACTATCTCCGATCATGCAGGTCTTGGAAAGGTCCAACCCGTAATCAGCCTGTGCCCGGTAGATCAGCCCCGGTTCTGGTTTGCGGCAATCACAGCCATCCTCAGGGCTATGAGGACAATAATAAATAGCCTCTATGCTGCCGCCGTGGTCAACCACGGTCCGTGTCATCTTCTTATGGATTTCTTGAAGCCTGGCCTCTGTGACTATTCCTCGATTGATCACAGATTGATTTGTGATCAGAATAACGTGGTAGCCATTGAGCGTTAAGAGGTTGAGGGCGGCAAGGCTCCCGGGCAGAAATTCGAACTCGGACCAGATCTTGATATAATCAGGGCGGTCCTTGTTGATCACGCCGTCCCTGTCAATAAAGACAACCTTCAAATTTTCATACCTTTCATGAATAAATGCTTGACAACGTTTTAGATTTGAGGCATAGAGACGATGATTTCATCAGGGTGATGTTACTTAGAAACCCAACTTTATTGGCCTGAAGGGGGTGTATTCGATGGCCCTGACCAAAGACAAGATCATTAATGAAGTCTACACGAAACTTGATCTAAGAAAAAACGAGGCCCGGCAGGCGGTAGAACAACTCCTGGAGATCGTCAAACGGACCCTGGAGAGTGGCGAAGACGTCCTGATCAGTGGTTTCGGAAAATTCGTGGTTAAGGAAAAGAAGGCCCGACGGGGTCGCAATCCCCAGACACGCCGTGACTTAAAGTTACGCGCCAGAAGGGTTGTCGTCTTCAAAACCTCCGGCATATTGAGAAAAAGGATCAATTCCCCGTAGTCGAAGATTCCCTACAGCTTGCTGCAGGGAATCTTCAATTGCCGAAACGGCACTAACGAGCTACCACAATGGCATCCGCATATCCAGCCGCCTCCAGTATCTTTTCATACTTCTTAGCCTGATCAAGTGTCTTACATCTTACCACTCTCACCCGATAAAACGTGTCTCTGGCACTTTCGTATATCACGATATGGGCGTTTTTGTAGGTCTGCGCCAGCTTGTCCCTGAGCCTGACGGCGTTTCCTCTGTCATTAAATGCGCCCACCTGGATACTGAAGTCTCCAACATAGTAGTTCCCGGGCATATCCTTTCTGCCAACCACGGTCTCTTTCATGGCCCCCAATGCAACGATTTCTACGGGCGCTGTGCCCGGCCCTACTAATCCGATCCTTCGGGCAGCTTTATAGGACAAGTCGATGATCCGGCCTCGCACAAAAGGACCCCGGTCGTTTATTCGCACCTCAACTGTTTTGCCGTTATTAAGGTTATAGACGCTCACGTAGGTACCCAGGGGTAGGGTCTTGTGGGCCGCTGTCATGGCATACATATTATAAATCTCACCATTCGCCGTGTTCCGGCCATGAAAGTCTTTGCCATACCAGGAGGCAATCCCGCGCTCGCGAAAACCGCGAGCATGTTTCAAGGATTGATGCCAGCTTTTGCCAATCTTATACGGTTTGGGATAGCCGGGAAGGGGCTCAGGCCTCTTTTCTGGCGCAGCACAGCTTACCAGGAGAAGGGAGATGGCAATATAAACGGGAAATCGGAAATTGTAAAGCTTTGGACTTTTGATCATCCACATAGAACCCGGGTTAAGCGGTTCAGCGGTTCAACGTTCAGAGCCCGCCCTGCCCGCCCTGGCGCGACACACTCAGGACAGGCTATCACTGCTCCCCAACCAGGTCTGGGCCAGGGGCGCGACACGCTCGTGAGAGACTATCA
>JAGMBW010000152.1 GCA_023129535.1 Desulfobacterales bacterium | reverse complement strand
GGGGTTAAAACCGTGAACCGTGAACGGCTACCAGCTTTCTTCACAACGGCAAATTGTCATGCTTTTTCTTGGGCATACTGTCTTGTTTGTTTTTCAGGGACTCAAGGGCCTTGATCAACTTGGGTCGCGTTTGCTCCGGCAAGATAATCTCATCAATATATCCTCTTTCAGCAGCGCGGTAGGGGCTCGCAAAGATATTGCGGTACTCCTCCACCATCTCGGCCTCTTTTTTTCCCGGGTCCTCAGCAGCACTAATCTCTTTCTTAAACACAATATTCACGGCCCCTTCCGGTCCCATGACAGCGATCTCTGCTGTTGGGTATGCATAATTGATGTCCCCCCAAAGGTGCTTGCTTGACATGACAATGTAAGCGCCGCCATAGGCTTTCCGGGTGACAACCGTGATCTTGGGTACCACGGCCTCGCAGTACGCGTAGATGAGCTTGGCCCCGTGTTTGATGATACCCCCATATTCCTGGGCTGTGCCCGGGAGAAACCCGGGGACATCACAGAAGGTAATGAGAGGAATGTTAAAGCAATCACAGAATCGAACAAATCGAGCGCCCTTGATAGATGCATTGATATCCAAACATCCGGCCAAAAAAGAGGGTTGATTGGCCACCACGCCGACCGTATGACCATTTAAGCGGGCAAAGCCTATAATAATATTTAGAGCGTGTCTGGCCTGGACTTCAAACAAATGGTGGTCATCCACAACCGAGTTGATAATCCTGCGTATGTCATACGGTTGCCTGGGGTTTTCAGGAACAACCTCCCGAAGCCCCATATCGATTCGGCCCGGATCATCTGTGGCTTCAACAGTGGGGGGCTTCTCACGATAGTTCTGTGGAAGGAAGCTCAAAAGCTCCCTGATCATACCCAGGATTAGCCGGTCGTCTTTGCCGGAAAAATGGGCGACTCCGCTGGTTGCATTGTGGGTGAGCGCCCCTCCCAGCTTTTCAGGGGTGACCTCTTCATGCGTCACAGATTTGATGACCTGGGGGCCTGTAATAAACATATAGCTGGTCTTTTCCACCATGAAGATGAAATCGGTCAGCGCCGGGGAATAAACCGCCCCCCCAGCGCTCGGGCCCATAATGGCCGAAATCTGTGGGATCACCCCGCTGCTCAGTACATTTCGCATGAATATGTTGCCATAGCCAGCCAGGCTGGAGACCCCCTCCTGTATCCGGGCCCCCCCGGAATCGTTCAGGCCGATAAGTGGGGCGCCGTTCTTGCGCGCAAGATCCATCACCTTGCAGATCTTTTCGCTCACAGCCAGACTCAACGACCCCCCTAATATGGTAAAGTCCTGGGCAAAGACATAGACCGGCCGGCCATTGATGAGCCCGTAGCCTGTAACGACACCGTCTCCCGGGAACCTTTTTTTGTCCATGCCAAAATCTGTGGATTGGTGGAGGACAAACTTGTCGATCTCTTCAAAACTTTCCTCGTCTAACAACTGATGAATTCGCTCCCGAGCTGTCCATTTGCCCTTCTTGTGCTGCACATCGATCCGATCCTGGCCACCACCCAGTTCGGCCTCAGCATTTTTTTCAAGCAAGGTTCGAATCTTGTCTTCATTAGCCATAACGATTCTCCGGAATTACTCTAACGGAGTATTGGAGCATTGGAGGAATGGAGTATTGGATTTTAAATTGGCAATTCGAAATCTATTTAGTATTATTAAAAGTCTATTTTTTAAAATACTCCAACACTCCATTACTCCAGCACTCCGTAAACGCTTGCCTATTCTTCCTCTATTACCATAAGCGTCTCGTCCGTGGAAACATGGTCCCCCGCTTTGACTGCAATGGCCTTGACCGTTCCGCTTAGAGGTGAGGGGATCTCGTTTTCCATTTTCATTGCCTCCATCTTGACTACGGGTCTACCGGCCACCACGTGATCTCCCACGGCCACCATGATGTCGAGTATCAGGCCAGGCATGGGGGCTGTCACCTCCCCGCCTGATGGAGCCGATGGGACGGAGACCTGGGGAGGCTCCGGGGCAGCGGTTGTGGCCTTGTGTGTAGCAGGCTGAGGAGGCATCGATACAAAGGCGGGTTTTGACACTGTGCCGGCAGCCTCTTTGACTTCGATCTCGTAGGGCTTGCCGTCTACTTTCAACAGGGCTCGCTTGCCATCAAACTTGTCAACATCCACCCTGTAGACTTTGTCTCCAACCGAAAGTTCAAAGGTCTTCGCAGTCACGATTCACCTAATCCTTGGACAGTGCCACTTTCAATACCTCGTCCATGGTCTCCACAAAACGGAACTTGATGCCATCACGGACCTCTTGGGGCACATCTTCGAGATCCTTCTCATTCCACCCGGGGAGGACAACCGTCTTGATCCCGGCCCGGTGCGCTGCCAGGACTTTTTCCTTGATCCCCCCCACGGGCAGTACCTGGCCCCTCAAGGTAATTTCGCCGCTCATCGCCAGGTCGCTGACCACGATGCTTCCGGTAAGAAGTGATGCCAGGGCGGTTAGCATGGTCACCCCGGCAGACGGACCGTCCTTAGGGATTGCCCCGGCTGGGACATGGATATGAATCTCGTGATTCGCAAAGAAATCTTCTGCTATTCCAAAGGCCTTGGCATGGGAACGGATAAAGCTGAGGGCCGCTGTGGCAGACTCCTTCATGACATCCCCGAGTTGGCCGGTCAGTGTTAAGGATTGTTTGCCCTTCATCTTGGTCGCTTCCACAAAGATGATGTCCCCACCCGACTGGGTCCACGCTAGACCCGTTGCCACGCCAGGCGTTGATATCCGCTCGCTCACCTCAGAACGAAACCGAACAGGTCCCAGGAATTTATGGAGATCCTTTGGCTCGACGTGTGTGGGTCCTTTACTCCCTTCAGCGACCACGCAAGCCACACCTCGACAAATGGCCGCCAACTCTCGTTCCAGATTCCTCAAACCGGCTTCCCGCGTATAACCGGATATGATGTGCGTGATGACGTCCTCGCTGATAGTGAGCTGGTCTGGAGTCAGGCCATGTGCCTCTAACTGACGCGGGATGAGAAACCGCTGGGCAATGCTGACCTTTTCGCGTTCCGTATAGCCTGCAAGATGCAGCGTCTCCATACGGTCTCGAAGGGCCGGGGGAATGGTGTCCAAAATATTGGCGGTGGTAATAAACATGACATTGGACAGGTCAAAGGATACATCCAGGTAATGATCCGAAAACGAGAAGTTTTGCTCAGGATCGAGCACCTCAAGGAGGGCCGAAGACGGGTCCCCACGAAAATCAGCCCCTACTTTGTCGATCTCATCCAGCATGAAAACAGGGTTATTGCTTTCCGCTCGCCTGATACCCTGGATGATGCGCCCGGGCAGTGCACCCACATAGGTCCGCCGGTGGCCCCGTATTTCGGCCTCATCCCGAACACCCCCCAGAGAGATGCGGACAAACTTTCTCCCCAGGGCTCTGGCAATCGAACGCCCCAGGGACGTTTTCCCTGTGCCGGGTGGACCCACAAAGCACAGAATCGGCCCCTTGGAATCAGGTTTGAGTTTGCGAACGGCTAAATATTCGATCATACGTTTTTTCACTTTCTCCAGGTCGTAATGGTCTTCGTCCAAAACATTTTGCGCTTTTTTGATATCCAGCATGTCCTCCGTGCTTTCCTTCCAGGGAAGCGCAGTAAGCCAATCCAGGTACGTGGTAGCCACGGTGTACTCGGCTGAAGACGGATGCATACGGGCGAGGCGTTCCAGTTCTCGTTCGGCCTCTTTCTTAGCCTCCTCGGGAAGGTTCTTTTCTGCAATCTTCGTCCGATACTCCTCGATCACTACTTTATCTTCGTCCTTTTCACCCAACTCTTCCCTGATTGCCTTCAACTGTTGCCGCAGGTAGAAATCCCGCTGGGCCTTATCCATGTCCTGCTTGACCTGAGATTGGATCTTCTGTGCCAGGTCAAGGACCTGAAGTTCTCTGTTGATCAATCTGGTAACCTCTTTCAGCCGTTCCTTTAGATCTTGGGCTTCAAGGATCTTCTGTTTTTCGTCCTTGGATATATTCAGACTGGAGGCGATAAGATCGGCCAACATCCCTGCCTCCTCAAGCGATTTGGCCAGACTCCCCAGCTCCTTCGGCAGGTACGGAGAGAGTTCCAGGACTTTCTGATAGAGGCCTACAAGGTTGCTCATCATGGCATCCACTTCGATGTCCTTGATCGTTTGCACAGTGACAGGCTCGATTCGTGCGCGAAGGTATGGCTTGTCCTCAAGGTAGTCTAAGACGCGAAATCGCCCAAGCCCCTGGACAAGAAGTTGAGTGCCTCTCTCATCGGGTTTAGACATCTTTAAGATCAACGCTACGGTTCCCACACTATAAAGGTCCGCTGGTTCATACGGTGTCTTCAAATCCGCTTTCCTGGAAACAACAAGCCCGATGAGACGGTCTTTAGCCATAGCTTCATCCACCAACTGCTGGGATGCCTCTTCCTGAACCAGCAAAGGAAGGACCATCCTTGGAAATAGCGTCAGATCTATGACTGGCAAGATCGGCAAGACCTCTGGCATCCTGCCGGTTTCTTCCCCTTGGTTGGAACCTTCTTTCTCGTGTTCTGCTACCATCACTATATCTCCTGATCGTTCATTCTATTTACCCTGTTAAATTTTGCGCAAGCTTCACTTCGTGTCCCCGAAGGGGAACCCTATTTAACAGGGTGAACCCTCAATAGGGACCCGATGGACCAAATCTTGTTGCCTTTTCCGCATCGTGATCTTGAGGAATCCGTTGGTGTAAGAGGCTGTGACCTCCTCGGGGTTGATTGGCACGGGGAGCAGGAGAATCCTTTCAAAGCTGCCGTAAGCGATTTCCGCCAGATGATACCTCATACCTGGAACGTGGGGAATTCCCCGTCTCGTGCCAGAGATCCTCACAGCGTTTTGATCGAGTTCCACCTCCAGGTCTTCCTTTTGTACGCCGGAGGTCTCCCCAACGATAATGATCTCCTGGAGAGTTTCATAGATGTCGATCTGGGGACGCCAGACCTGCTCCGGGAGGACCAGCATTGGATTGACCCGCCGAAACATCTCGTCTAAGGTCCTCTGGAGCCTGCTGTGCATCTCTCCGAGGTTCTTTCCAAAGCGAATCTTGATGTACTCCATGGATAACTCCTTACGGTAATTGGTGATTCGACCTGCCCGTATCGCGGCCCTCCCTCCAGGCAGAGGCCCACGGCTTCCCTTTATCTGTTAAAGTTTATTTATACAGACCTCGTTAAGTGGTTGAGTAGTTGATTAGTTAAGTGGTTATTATTCTTTGAATTTATATGGTTTGCATAAAAATTGGACACTTGATGTAGTTGAAGGTTTAATATACTGATTTAACATGCTTATTTTCCGACTCAACGACTCAACGACTCAACTATTTGACGATCTTTGTTATAATAACTAATAAGTTGAAATTTGTAAAGGTTTCCATGCCATTTTTGGGGCGAAGCCCCTAAGTTCAATTGCTGCGGGCAGGTTTTTTTCCTTTACAGCGCATTTCACCTATGCTAAAAAAAATTTTTTGGTAGTTTAACTCTATCAACCTCCCCAAAGGAGAGGAAACGAGCATTATGTTTTCTTTAAATGTTCGTAACCGTTCACGGGTTCAAAGTTCAGAGTTCAGGGTTGAGGTTTCAGGGTCAACCCTGAACGGTTCACCCCGTTAAATAGGGTTCCCTTGGGGAAATTTAACAGGGTGAACCTTGAACCGATCCTTTTAGGTAACAGGTTGTACAGTGAAAAAGAAGGACATCGAGCATTTCAGAAAGCTTTTAACTGAACGCCTTGAAAATCTGGTGGCCGAGGCCAATAAGACAGTATCAGGAATGACAGGTGAAATTGAGAAATTTCCTGATCCCACAGACCGGGCCTCTCTTGAGGCTGACCGCAACTTTATGCTCCGGATACGAGATAGGGAGCGGAAATTAATCATGAAGATCCGGGAGGCCCTTGAGCGTATCGATAATGGTACATATGGAATTTGTGAGATCTGCGGCTCTGATATTTCAATAAAACGCCTGAAGGCCCGGCCAGTAACCACACAATGTATTGATTGCAAGACCAGGGAAGAGGCCGCGGAAAATGCCCTTGGGATTTGAACCTACTTGAGCACCCTGCATGCAAATATCCCCATAAAGCCCGCCTATGTCGATCTCCACATCCACTCTACGGCCTCTGATGGCTCTCTTTTGCCTGCAGAGATCATCGAAATCGCCAACAAGGTGGGCCTCCGCGCCATAGCGATCACAGATCACGATACCCTTGAGGGCTCCATTGAGGCACTGCGGCACCAGCATTCCTCTGGCCTGGAGATACTGTCTGGAATTGAGATTAGTGCCAGCTTTGATTCTGGTACGATGCATATATTGGGTTACCTGATGCGTTTGGATGACGCCTCTTTAATAGAGACCCTCAAGGTCGTGCAAGAGGCCCGGGCCAACAGAAACGTACAAATCGTAAAAAGGCTTCAACATCTCGGAGCCGATATAAGCTATGATGAGCTCCTGGAGGTTTCAGGTGGGGGCCAGATTGGAAGGCCACATATCGCCCAGGTGCTGGTCCGCAAAGGGATTGTTGAAAATATGGACGGGGCCTTCAACAAGCTTTTAAAAAAAGGTCGTTCGGCCTATGTTGAAAGATACCGACTCCTGCCTGTCGAGGCCTTCCAGACTATTTTGCGGGCAGGAGGTGTCCCTGTGCTGGCTCATCCCTTTACTTTGAATGCAGAGACCGAGGGGGACCTGGACACGATCCTTGCTGACTTAAAACAGGCCGGGTTAAAAGGTGTGGAGGTCTACCATCCAGCCCACGGACCGGCGCTCACTGCCCAGTACGAGCGCCTTGCCCATCGCCATGGGCTTCTTGTGACAGGTGGAACAGATTTTCACGGAACGGCAAAGCCAGGGATTCATATTGGGATCGGAAGAGGGGGTCTAAGGGTACCATACCGGCTTGTGGAGGAACTCAAGCGCTGTGCGGCTTCGGGCCTCCGTCCGTACTCCGTTACCCCGTGAACGGTCACGGTAATCTTTCCAGTCTTGCTACGGACTCTACGTGGTAGGTATGAGGAAACATATCAACGGGCTGGACTTCCACAACGTGATACTCTTCTTTTAACAGGCCAAGGTCCCGTGCAAGTGTGGGTGGATTACAGGAGAGATAAACGATTCTGTCGGGAGACAGCCTGCAAACCGCCTTCACCACATCTTTGTGCATGCCTGCTCTGGGGGGATCGATGACCAACACCTCAGGCCTGTGCGTAATATCCTTGAGGCCTTCTTTGATATCTTTACATATAAACTGACAGTTTCGGATGCCGTTTTTCTGGCAGTTTTTTTGTGCGTCCTGCACAGCCCCTTCTGAAATCTCAATGCCAATAACCTTTCTTGCACAATCAGACAAAAATATGGAGATCGTACCGGTTCCGCTGTACAGGTCCACCACGGCTTCCTTGCCTGTCAGCCCTGCGTAAGCCTTCACGGTTTCATAGAGACGCGCAGTCCCGGCCGTATTGGTTTGAAAAAAGGAATTGGCGGATATCTCAAACTCAAATCCTGCGATCCTGTCCGAGATGAAGGGCTCGCCCGCAAGGAGTATTTCCCACTGGCCAACTGCGATCCCGGCTTTCCTTGTGTTGATATTGTTAACAACAGAGGTAATATTTTCATATTCCTGGCACAGCAAATCAGCTAAGGGTTGAACCCAGGGCCTTTGCTCTTCTGACGTAATGATATTGACCATCCACTTGTCCTGGCTTGCGCCATGCCTGAGCATCAAGAATCGCCAAAATCCCTTGTGTGACTTCAGCCCATAAGGTGGTATGCCGCTTTTCCTCACATAGTCTCGCACCGCACACAGGATTTTATTACCTGTGTCTGGCAGCAGCAGGCAGGCCTCCGTGTCGAGAACCTTATCAAAGGTGCCCGGCACATGAAGACCCAGGGCAAAGTCTTTCGGTATGTCGTTTCTGGAGAGTTCTTCGGGTAAGAGCCACCTCCGGTCGGAAAAGGAGAACTCCATCTTGTTGCGGTAGGCAAATATCTTCTCAGATGGTATGATGGGATGCACCAGGACGCTTCTAAGTTGTCCGATGTGTTCCAGGGATTCGACTACGTATTCCCTTTTGAAAAAAAGCTGCTTTTCGTAATCAAGAAATTGCCACGTACATCCGCCGCAAAAACCACAATAGCGGCACGGTGGCTTCACCCTGAAAGGCGATGGTGCTATCAATTCAACCACTCGCGCTTCAGCGTGATTCTTTTTCTTCTTAAATACCCTGACTCGTACCTTATCGCCGGGCACAGCCCTTTCCACGAATATGGCCAGACCGTTCACCCGGGCGAGACCTTTACCCCCAAAGATCAACTTGTCGATTCTTAATTCGAGAATCTGTCCTTTTTTCAAGGTCATGACAATTCCTTTAGTAACTTCTCAAAAAGTTCGAGTTTTGGTCATTGCGAGCGAAGCGAAACAATCCGGCGAAGCCGTTGCGAGCC
>JAGMBW010000151.1 GCA_023129535.1 Desulfobacterales bacterium | reverse complement strand
GTGCCATCGGGATCTCAAGGCTGGCCGTCGAGAACAGCTTTATTGATTACTTCAAACATACGACCGAGATCTATCAGGGCATGAAAGTTATTGATCAAAATCTGGGTGGCACCACCCCGCTGGATGTCATTATCGAATTGGATGAACCCGAAGCATTAGCACAAAAGGTTGCACCTGAAACCGACGCCCAAAATGACGATGGATTCAATGAGTTCGATGAGTTCGATGAATTCGATGAAGCACAAGATGAAGATAAATACTGGTTTACTTCTGACAAGATGGCCCAGGTTAAGAAAATCCATGATTATCTTGACAGCCTGCCGGAAACCGGCAAGGTCCTGTCGCTGGAAACAATAATGAAGATCGCTGAAAAGTTAAACAACGACAAGCCGTTAGACAATTTTACACTGGCCCTGCTGTACAGCAAAATACCTGACAAGTTCAAAAGCACGGCGCTAAAACCTTATGTGTCCGTGGAACATAATGAGGTCCGCTTCTCAATCCGAGTCAGGGATTCAGAAAAATCACTAAAGCGGGACAAATTGCTGAAAGAGATTCGGCATGACCTGGTCAGCAAACTCGGTATCAAGAAAGAACATGCACATTTAACCGGGATGCTGGTGTTATACAACAATATGCTCCAGAGCCTGTTCAGTTCACAGATCCTGACTCTGGGAGTAGTCGTACTGGCGTTGATGAGCATGTTTCTGATCCTGTTCAGGTCTTTGAAAATAGCACTGATCGCCATTTTTCCCAATATGCTTCCCATTGGTGTAGTCCTTGGTGTCATGGGCTGGCTGAATATTCCCCTTGACATGATGACAATTACAATCGCGGCAATTAGTGTAGGGATTGCTGTCGATGACACGATTCACTATATCCACAGATTCAAACATGAGTTTAGAGTCGATCGGAATTATATTAAGACGGTTCATCGCTGCCACGGAACCATCGGCCACGCCATGTACTATACGTCAGTGACGATCATCATCGGTTTTTCAATCCTGGTTCTGTCCAACTTCATTCCGAGTATATATTTCGGCCTGCTGACAGGATTAGCAATGTTAATTGCCTTAATTGCCGACCTGACGCTGCTGCCACAACTGTTAGTCGTTTTTAAGCCGTTTGGACCAGAAGTCGGAGGGAATCAGAAGAACTTTTAGATCCGCAATTGGTCGAGTGCCCGCCCTGGCGCTTCGACTTGTTATAAGCTATCAAGCTATCAATCATCTCGTTCCCACGCTCTGCGTGGGAACACATTCCATCAGACGCTCTGCGTCTTGAAAGAAATAATCTGTATTGGACGCAGAGCGTCCAGCGGTTTGGGTTAAAGGCATTTGAGAATATGAGCAAAAAGCAAGTGAACGATCTGTTGCTGCTTCTCTTGGTTTCTGCTTTTTTGTCGGCAGGGTGTGCTCATGAGAACCGGCAAATAACAACTGCCAAAGCGGAACAGGTTCCATCAGCCCCCGGCACTGAAAATGATCCTGATGACGATTTGTCTGACGATGAATTTGATTTGTTTGACGATGAATTTGAAAAAGATAAGGTGGAGGTGGCAGACCCCATGGCAATCTGGAACCGGGGCATCTTCCACTTCAATGACAAGTTCTACTTCTGGATTCTGAAGCCTGTGGCCAGGGGATACAGGGCGGTGGTTCCCAGTACGGCCAGGACTGGTGTAAGAAATTTTTTCAGCAACCTCACCACGCCGGCCCGATTGGCTAATTGCATCCTTCAGTGGAAATGGCAAGCAGCCGGCGCCGAATCTGTTCGTTTCTTGTTAAATAGCACAATTGGCGTGATTGGCTTTGGAAACCCGGCAAAAAAACATCCGGAACTGAACCTTAGAGAGGAGGATCTGGGTCAGACGCTTGGGGTCTATGGAATCGGAAACGGGTTTTATGTTGTGTGGCCCTTTCTGGGCCCCTCGACCCTGCGCGACTCTGTGGGCTTGGTCGGAGATTACTTCTTGAATCCTATTTTTTTCGTTAAACCCTTGGAAGCGGCCGTGGTGATCAAGACCTACGAGATTGTAAACGACACCTCTTTCGAAATCGGTGATTACGAGTCTTTCAAAAAGGCAGCGATTAATCCATACGAGGCGCTTCGCGATGCCTATATCCAGCATCGTAAAAGTAAGGTGAAAAAATAGAGGTCAAGAGGAAAACCCATCTATTGGATCCGCCTACGAAGGTTCCAACAGCCTTTTCATGGCGGGGTTTCTGGCCATAGCATCGAGAGTCTTGCGGCGCTCGTCAAAATCTTTCACGCTCTTGAAAGTCATTCGCAACGTATATTGTTCCCCTTCAAAATAAGGAGGTGCCGTCATGTGCATGTGTTCGTTCAGCTTCAGGGCCTTTAGTTCTTTTGAAAATCTTTCTTCTGCTTTTGTTAGCCTTGGAAACCTGCGCCGTTTCAGATAGGCCCTGATCTTCGAACCCCTTTCGTTCCGATTCAACTCAGGCCGATCCAGGATTGTCGTGATTTCCCTGGATTGAAGGATATCTTTGGGCTGAAGGTCTTCGCGAATCGCGATCTCTTGAACCAACGTAATGATCTCTCTTTGTTTGTTCTGGCTCAGCTTAAGCAACTTGAAAAGCTCAAAAAGAGACAAGCCATCTTCATGGGAAAACCGGCTCAAATCGACTGCTCGTTCAAAGGAGACGATTTCATTTGTTACACCTGCCAGGATGGCTCCTGGAAGCCGGGACAAGGCCTCTATCTTCTTAAGGACTTTCGGGTTTTGTGGAAATCCGAGCAATGAGGACAGCACGTGAAGACGATTTCGGGGAGGGAGATGGGGAGAAAGCTTTTGAATCCCTCGTGCCTGTTCAACGACGTTTAACTGACGATGAGATCGGTTATCAAGTATTGCCAGTTTAAGGGAGTCCAGCTCCGTAGAACGTGCCTTAAGCACCCGCGCCTTGATTTCATGCCACCCCAGGGTCTTGCATGCCTCGACCCGACGGAAACCGCATACGATTTGATACTTGAAATCCTGCCGCTGTCTCAGAACAGGTGGATTAATAAGGCCAACAGCTCGGATAGAAGCAAGAAGTGCGTCCGGGTCGGTACGGAGACTCAAGCGGCACGTGTCATCTCTTGTGTCGATTTCGGAAATGAGGATGACCTTGTCTTCCATTACTCCAATTTTAGCCAGCCCCCGTCAATCTCCGCAAGGCCTCCTCGTATTTCCTACGGGTATTTTCAACAACCTCTGGCGGCAGCTCAGGTGCAGGAGGCCTTTGATTCCAGCCGAGTGAGATAAGGTAATCTCGCACATATTGCTTATCAAAACTTTTCTGAGGCCCGCCCGGCCGATAGGTATCTTTGGGCCAAAAGCGGGATGAATCAGGGGTAAGGATCTCATCGATAAGGGCCAGTTCGCCGTCGATCAGACCAAACTCAAACTTGGTGTCGGCTATGATGATGCCGCGGGGCTCAGCAAACGCCACCGCCCTTTCGTAGAGAGCCATGGTAACATCCCTGAGCCGGGCGGCCAGATCCTTGCCAAGCATGTCTTCGACTTGTTCAAAGGGAATATTTTCATCATGCGCTCCCATATCCGCCTTCGTCGAGGGGGTAAATAGAGGCTCCGGGAGTCGGTCGGATTCTTGCAAACCTTCGGGAAGCATTATCCCACAGATCCTTCGGGATTCCAGGTACGACTTCCAGCCCGAACCAGAGATATATCCTCGAACGATGCATTCCACGGAAAGGGGCTCTGCCTTGCGAACCAGTATGCTCCGGTCCCTCAGGATATCAATGTATGGATGGCATAACGCTGGGAACTGCTCCACATCAGCCGTAATGAGATGGTTTTGAATGAGGCCTTCCATCATCTCGAACCAGAACCTTGACATCCGGGTCAGGATGCGACCTTTCCCCGGGATCGGGCTTGGCATCACCACATCAAAGGCGGAGATGCGGTCCGTAGCAACCATTAATAGGGCATCCCCCAGAGCATATATGTCTCTCACCTTGCCCTGTTTCAGCAGATTCAGGCCAGGAAAGACTGTATCATATAATGCAACTTCCAAGGTCGACTCCTCTGGCTCTTTACTTTAGCCACAGACCCGCGGAGATTTACGTGGACAGATAGTTAGTGCCCGAACGAAAACCGGTCAATTTCCTTACAAGTCCCCCTTTCGTAAAGGGGGATTTAGGGGGATTTCAATCGATTGCCAAAATCCCCCCCGGCCCCCCTTTTTCAAAGGGGGGAGATTTGGAGGGTTTTCGTTCAGGCACTAGTTAGCGGGCGCATCTTACGATTAGGCATTAGAAAAAGTCAAGACGCAAGTCCTTCTTCGTTTCTAATTGACAAGATGAGTGGATAATATGTTATGTGGATGGTACTGTTGGCCGTTTTGTTCAAGGAAGGAGAGTTAGTAAGGCGGGAAGGTATCTTGGCGGTCATAGGATAAGGAGATAGCCTAATGGATAAAAAGGTAACAGTGGTTGGCGCCGGGAACGTGGGTGCATCAGTGGCGCAACGGGTGGCAGAAAAGGAACTTGCCGATGTGGTCCTGATCGATATCGTAGAGGGTTTGCCCCAGGGAAAGGCTCTGGACCTGCAGGAGGCGGCCCCGGTGGAGAAACATGATGCCCGGCTCGTAGGAACCAATACCTACGAGGCATCAGAAGGCTCTGATATCGTTATCGTAACAGCGGGCATCCCGCGTAAACCGGGAATGAGCCGGGCCGATCTGCTAACAACCAATGCCGAGATTATGAAGGGTATTATTGAGCAGGTGGCGCCTTTGTCGCCTGACGCTATCCTCATTATTGTGACCAATCCTGTGGATGCCATGTGTCATGTTGCCTTTGAAACCAGCAAATTCCCTAAGAACCGGGTCGTGGGAATGTCCGGTGTTCTGGATGCTGCCCGCTTCCGTGCTTTTGTGGCCATGGAGTTAAATGTATCCGTAGAGAGTACGCACGCCTTTGTTCTTGGCGGCCACGGCAGGACCATGGTGCCGCTGCCCCGCTATTCCACGGTTGCAGGTATTCCCATAACTGAACTATTACCCCAGGACAGAGTTGATGCCCTTGTAGAGCGCACTCGATATGGTGGCGCTGAGATCGTCGATTTGTTAAAGACCGGCAGCGCCTATTACGCACCTGCAGCGGCCGCAGTGGAGATGGCCGATTCGATCCTTAAAGACAGGAAGAAGATCCTTCCGTGCGCCGCGTACCTGCAGGGTGAATATGGCATCCACGACCTCTTTATTGGCGTTCCGGTGACCCTGGGAAGGGACGGCGTGGAGCAAATTATCGAAGTCACCTTGACCGAAGAGGAGCGTGCCGCTTTGAACAAATCGGCAGACGCTGTTCGGTCTCTGGTAGAGAGCTTGGAAAAAATGGGCTTATAGCTCCGGCAACTCCTCCCACCGATCCCCCAGTTTTTCCATAACCTCCGGGAGGGTTGTGTACTCCATTGCCTCCATTGGCAGGCGATGCGGCTCAAACGGCCCGTGGCGGCGCAGGTGGTCGGCTAAGGCGTTACACAACCGGCGAGCCTCGTCGAAGCCCGGATCGTCAAACATATCGCGGGGACCGATGAAGCGGCCATGGGCCAGTTGAAAGCCCAGGGCAATCACGCGTGGGGGGCCATCAAAGCGGCTGGGTGTGGCGTGACGCAGTGGCACGGGCAATAAGGGGCCGTAATGGGATCCGCGCATCCAGCCTTCAACAATATGGGGCATAGTAAAAGGCTCCAGAACCTCCCCCACCGCCGGGAACTTGCCCTGGCAGCGCACCACGCACACGGGGTCATCCTTACCCACGTATTTGCCGGCTATGAGCGCCAGTCGCTCGGTAGACGAAACAGCGCCGATTTCGCCGTCCTTTGCGTACACCGCCTTGATTAGATAGCGCCCTGTGGCGCCGATGAAGACCAGCAGGTCATAGAGCTCTTCAGGGGCGTCAAAGAAAATTCGCTTGTGTCCTTTGACGTCGTGGACCTCAAAACGGAAGCCGGTGTGCATGCTCGGGGCAATGATAAGCCCGGCCGTGTTGAACGGATCTGCAAACATCTTGTAGAGGGGCAGGTTCCACGCCCCCGCTGAGGTCTTGTCAGCCATAAAGATAATGACCGGCTCGGACTTTCGCTCCACAAATTCCATCTCAGCCACGCCGGGGCCCATGCCCCTGATGTTGCCGCTAAAAGCATCGGCCAACAGGTCCTGGCCTGCGCCGTACAGCTTGAGCCGGTTGGCCACCTCGGTACAGGCCTCAAAGACGTCCCATGCCAGATGGTGGATCTCCTCGTTATCCACTCCCTTGTGGTGAGTCATAATGAGCTGCAGGTCGTCGCCGCAGGCGGTGACGTGGAAATCTACTATTATCCCGTCTGCTTGCACCCCTGCCAGACGACTCTTTGCCTCGTCGAGCAAGTCGCCGTGCATGGCGGAATGTCCCACAAAGCCTCCTACATCGGCCTTGATGACACTGAGTGTAATCTTGTCTTCCATATTACCCTCCTTTTTGGATTGACGATTGAAGATTGAAGATTGAAGATTGACGATTGTTGATAGTTGATTGTTGATTGATTTTCAATCGTCAATCGTCAATCGTCAATTGTCAATTCTTAAGGAACGGCTGGCCTGTAGTTTCGAGGACACTCATCCACATATCCCCGGAGGTATCCACGTGTTTTCGTTTTCCTATCGATGCCTCCATGGGGATGTGGACGATCTGATTGTTGCACAGCCCCACCAGCATCTTGGTCTTGCCAGCCATGCCGGCATGGACCGCGCCGCGGGCTAAAAAGCCACACAAGAGATGATCGTTGGCATTAGCGGAAGCACTCCGGATCGTATAACTGGGGTCAATATACTTGAGGTCAGCCTCCATCCCCTGGTCTTTGAAATAAGCTTTAATGGTGTCTTTCAGAAAGACGCCAATGTCATGAAGCCGTATGTTTCCGGAGGCGTCGCGTTCCTCCTCCCTGTCGGCAAAGAACTTCTGGCCTGCCCCTTCTGCCAGGACAATCACGGCATGCTTTCTGCGGACCAGGCGTTCTTTGAGGGTTTCCAGCAGACCTTCTGGCCCCTCTAACTCGAAGTCTGATTCCGGGATAAGGACAAAGTTTACATCTGGCATGGCTAAGGTGGCTGCGGCTGCGATAAATCCTGAATAACGGCCCATGACTTTCACCAGCCCTATCCCGTTCGGAGCACTGATGGATTCATTATGGGCGCCGCCTATGACATCAACCGCTATGCTCACAGCCGTCTCAAAGCCAAAGGAACGATCGACCAGATAGATATCATTGTCAATGGTCTTAGGTATCCCTATAACACCAATCTTCAATCCCCTCTTCTTGATTTTCTCTGCAATCCTGGCAGAGGCAACCATGGTGCCGTCTCCTCCAATGGCAAAAAGCAGGCCCACATTCATCCTCTCCAACGAATCTACGATGCTTTCAATATCCTGATGTCCCCTCGAAGAGCCAAGAATGGTCCCGCCCCTCTCGTGGATGTGAGCCACAAATTCGGGCGTAAGCTCCGTGACCTCATGACCGTATGAGGAGATAAAGCCCTGAAGTCCATATCGGATGCCGTAAATATTCCGCAGACCATAGTTGTAATAGAGCGCCAGCACGATCGCACGAAGCACATCATTTACGCCCGGGCAGAGCCCCCCGCAACTTACCACTGCACACCGCAGTTTAGTGGGATCAAAAAAGATCTTGCCGCGAGGTCCTCCCAGTTCAAAGGACAGAGGCTTTTTGCCACGTTTTATACTCTTGATGACATAATCCTCAGAGATGTTGACCAGAACCCGGTCTTTTTCCGACACAAAACACCCTGATCCAGCGCCCTGTGCTCGGGTTCGAAGGGGAGAGGGAATCTTGGCACGGCCAAGGGCCGCGATCGTGGTATCAAAATCTTCTTTGTTCATGTTGTGGGACCCCCTTGATGATTGATGATTGACGATTGACGATTGAAGGTTGTCAAATCTACAATTTTCAATTTTCAATCTTCAATCAATCTCATATCAGATCATATTTCCTGCAAATAGCCTCAACCGCACGATTCTGAGTCCTGTCGCTACGAGGACTCCCTGCGGCAGTGTGGGCATTCGGAAGGACGCCCGCGACATGGAGCATGCGTTTTAGGACAGCGGCAGGTTTTTTTGCGTAAAGGTCATGGAATTCCCGCACCATGACGCCCGTTTCCCATATTTGGCTCACATGGTCCGGATACTGCTGCTGAACATCGTATCGGTTCAGGCAAGACCAGGTAATCTCACGCCAGGCCTGCGGAAGCAGGTTCGCCCCTCCGGCTACCACACCGTCCGAGCTTGGCTGTTTCATAAAGGCTGCCTCATCCCCGTCGTAAAACACGAAGCTCCGACGATGCCGAACCGCCTTATGGTAGTTTATCGACCGTTTCAACGAACCGCTGAAGATCAAACCTTGTATACGGTCGATTCCCGAAAGCTTTTTTAAGACAGTGGTTCGAATATTCTTGTGTTTAATACGCCTTTTACGGCTTTGCATCAGACCGGGATGGTTGCCCAATATGAGGGGAATCGCTGTGTCGCGAGCCACTGCCTCATAGAACTGGGGAAGCCCCCGGTTGCTGTGGTAATAGATAGGGTAATCGACCCAGAAGACACTTCCTGTATAATCTGACCGTTCAATAAAGGATTCGATCCCGGCCAGCAGGCCAAGTGTGGTTTCCGGCGCATCTGACGTAATGGTGATAAGCGCTGGCCATTTGCCCTGGACAATTTCCAGGGTAGCCATTGCCATCTCTATCCTTGTGTCAAGACTCAGCGCCAGCCCTTCACCCCAGAAAACGTCGCCAAGGAGTAAGGCATCTGCCCCAATGCCTGCCTGGCTGATGAGTCGCTCAAGGGTGGCCACATCAAGCACGTCTCCGGTCTTTAACGGAGTAACCAGGGGACAAATCAATCCCCTCGGGAGTTTGTTCGTATCAGAGGCCATTGAACCTGAAGGCACCCTTTCCCAGGATATCATGAAGGTGCAATATACCCCGGATTTTTCGGACCGGGTTCACTATGGGCAAGACTGTAATCTCGTGCTTTTCCATAATACTCAAGGCGTGTGAGGCCAGGCTGTCAGGACCAAGGGTTTTGGGGCCCCTCGTCATCACTTCTTCCACAGGCAGGTCGTGGATGGGCTCCTCTGACACGAGGCACCGTCGGATGTCACCATCGGTTACAATCCCGACAAGGATGTTATCTCTTTCGACCACCAGTGTGGCCCCGAGCCGCATCCGATTGATCTCCTGGATCGCATGGCGCATGGTCTGGCCTCTGGAAACCATAGGGACCTTCTTGCCTGTGAACATGATTTCCCGAATCTTAACAGAAAGACGCTGTCCCAGGTTTCCACCGGGATGAAATTTCTTGAAGTCACTCGATTTAAACTCTCGCTTACGGATAAGTGTGACCGCCAGTGCATCTCCCACAGCCAAAAGAGCCGTGGTGCTGGCCGTTGGCGCAAGCCCCAGAGGGCAGGCCTCTCGCTCAACACGTACGTCGATTGCAATATCGCTCTGCCCACCCAAGGTAGAATCGACCTGGCCGGTAAAGGCAATCAATGGGCACCCAATTCTCTTGATACTGGGTATTAGCATGTTCAGTTCATCCGTCTCCCCGCTGTTGGAAAGTGCGATCACAACATCGTCAGCACTGACCATCCCCAGGTCACCGTGCATCGCCTCCACGGGATGAAGGAAAAGCGAAGGAGTTCCAGTACTGTTCAGAGTTGCCACGATTTTGCGTGCCACAATCCCGGATTTTCCAATACCAGTGAGAATGACCCGTCCCTTGCAGGCATATATCAGCTCCACCATCTTGACAAAGTTGTTGTCGAGCCGATCCACAACACCCAAAATCCCTTCGGCCTCGATCCGAAGGACCTCTTTGGCTTGTTTCAATACCATGGTGAGGCTATTTCCTTCCCTTCCCCTCCAGTTCCTTCTTTCCCAATTGGGGGTTTTGATTGGCATCCTTCATTTAGTAGTTTACACTTTCGTTATGAATTTTTTCGTGAGTTTTTCAGTTTCTAAGCCGTCATTCCCGCGAAGGCGGGAATCCATAAACGTTACAACCACTGGATTCCCGCTTTCGCGGGAATGACGAATCAAACATACTCTAAAAAGTGTAAACTACTTTCGTAAGAATCTAAAAAATGCTTTTTGATTCTATATCCAATAAGCCTTTAAGATCAAGAATTATTTGTCATTGAACATTTATCATTTATCATTTATCATTTATCATTACATATCTCCAAATGATCATTGACCATTGATAAATGATAAATGATAACTGACCTACAATGAACATCCTTCTTACCAATGACGACGGTATCCATGCCGAGGGGCTCTGGGCGCTAAAAAAGGCATTGTCGGGTAAACACACGACCACCGTGGTTGCCCCTGACATGGAGCGAAGTGCCGTGGGCCATAGTATTACCCTGATACATCCACTGAGGGTGAACAGGATTCAGACAAACGGCGGCTGGGGCCACGCAGTCAGCGGAACCCCAGCCGACTGTGTGAAACTTGCAGTTCTTGAGATCCTGGAAACCCGGCCTGACATGGTCGTCTCGGGAATCAACCCCGGGCCTAATGTGGGAATCAATCTTAACTATTCTGGAACGGTATCAGCAGCCAAGGAAGCTGTCCTCATGGGGATCCCTGCCATAGCGATCTCCCAAAATCGAAATCCAGATAACGAATACGGGGTGGCAGCAAATTTTGTTGGCATCTTGATCGCCAAGATTACAGAAAACGGTCTTCCTGCGGGTACCTTCCTGAACGTGAACATCCCAGCCTGCCCTCGAGATGAGATTGAGGGAATTCGCATAACCAGACAAGGGATATCCCGGCTGAAGGAAATTTTTTACAGGAGAACCGATCCCAGAAGTCAAACCTATTACTGGCAAGGCTCCGAAACCCAGTTTTTCGACCACGATCCAGATACAGACGGTGCAGTCCTTTGCAGAAACTACATTTCTATCACGCCCGTCCAATGCGACATGACAGACTATCAAGCCATTGAACACCTCAAAAGCTGGGATATTCATTTGAATGTTTAGATTTTTACATGCTGCCGACATTCATTTGGACAGTCCACTGCACAAGCTCGATTACTACGAGGGTGCCCCGGTCGATGAACTTCGCCAGGCGACCCGTCGAGCATTCGACAACCTGGTTCAGACTGCTATCAGGGAAAATGTGTCCTTTGTTCTCATCGCCGGAGATCTCTATGACGGAGATTGGAAAGACTACAACACGGGCCTCTATTTTGTATCACAAACGAGCAGGCTACGTGATGCCGGCATTCCTGTATACATTGTGGCCGGGAATCACGATGCTGCCAGCAAAATTTCGAGGGCGCTCCGATTTCCTGAAAGTGTGCATCTGTTTCCAACTCAAAAGCCTGCAACGCTTTGCATCGGCAACATAGACGTCGCCATTCACGGCCAGAGCTTTGCTTCACCGGCTGTAAAAAAGGATCTCTCCGCTAAATACCCGCCGCCCCTGCCTGGCTGTTTCAACATCGGCATGCTGCACACATGCGCGACAGGTCGTGAGGGACACGAGCCGTACGCCCCTTGCACCCTGGACGGGTTACGATCAAAGGCATACGACTACTGGGCCCTGGGCCATGTTCATCAGCACGAAGTGCTCATGGATGATCCGCTGGTTGTGTTTCCGGGAAATATTCAGGGCCGACATGTTCGGGAGACTGGGCCCAAAGGCTGTGTACTTGTTTCCGTTGATGACAGCGGGCGCCCTGAGTTGGAATTCAAACCTCTGGACGTTATTCGCTGGGTTATTGTAAATGTGGATACATCCGGTGCCGGCAGCGGTTACGATGTGGTTGATCGATTCAATAAACACCTCGAAGAGTTTTTAGATGAAAATGAAGGCCTGCCGCTGGTGACTCGTGTTGTAATCGAAGGGGACACGCAGGCACATAGTGAACTTGTTTCAGATACGGAGCGGTGGACCAATGAGATCCGGTCGGCGGCTGTGGATACCAGCGGGGGTCAGGTTTGGGTTGAAAAAGTGAAGTTTTGCACAAAGCTGCCTTTATCTGACAAAGCCTTGAAATCAGCGGACGGGGCCATAGGAGAGCTTGTTCATCTTCTTGATGAGTTGCATTCTGACCCGGACCGTTTGCATGATCTGGGAGATGAACTGGCAGACCTTGAAAAAAAAGTTCCCAGAGAACTAAAACAAGGCGCAGAGGGAATGAAATTTGACGATCCAAAATGGCTTGGCAGCTTACTTGATCAGGTGAGGCCGATGCTCCTCCACCGGCTTATCCGTAAAGAGGATATCGTCAAATAGTTGAGGAGGGAAATGGTTGAGTGGGGAAAAGAGGTTCGTAAAGAGGAATCCGAATGAAAATTCGCGAAATAAGGCTTATTGCTTACGGTCCTTTCACCGATGATCGAATTGACTTAAGTGAAGGAAAGGAAGGTCTGCATATCATATACGGGCCCAACGAAGCGGGCAAGAGTTCGGCCTTAAGGGCGCTGCGCCACATGCTCTACGGCATTCCTGAGAGGTCATCAGATGGGTTTCTCCATCCATACGACAAAATGCGGATCGGGGCGGTTATTCAGCGTAAAAATGGGAATATGCTTGAATTTGTCCGCCGCAAAGGTAGAAGCAACACACTTCGCGCTGCGGACGATAAAGCTGTACTGGATGAAGCCCTCATCCAGCAGTTCTTAAACGGTATAGACGAAGATTTTTTTGTAACCATGTTCGGAATCGACCACACTGATCTTGTTCGTGGAGGTAAAGAAATCATCACGGGCGGCGGAAGCATGGGCCAGGTTATATTTGCCGCAGGATCGGGTGTCGTTAATCTCCGTGAAATTCAGCAAGATCTCCAGTCCGAAGCAGATCAACTTTTCAGACCATCTGGACAAAAGCCGCGGATAAATGACGCATTGGGCAATTTAAACAAAAACCGAAAGGCATTGCGTGAGGCTCAACTGCCTGGTCAAAAATGGGTCAAACATGATGAGGCATTGCGCGAAGCACAAGAACATATACACATCGTCAATCAGAACTTAGCAGATAAACAGCGGGATCGACGCCGCCTGGAACGTATCAAGGAAGCTCTGCCCATTATTGCTCGGCGCAGAGAATTGATAGAGGATTATAAAAACTACGCAACTGCCGTCCTGCTCCCTGAAAATTTCAGGGATGAAAGACATGAGCTAATCACAAAGCTCAGCGTCGCTGAAAACGATCGCAATCAGACCATCCAAAACATCGAAACACTCAAACGAGATATGGCGAAACTACAAGTTTCCGAAGGGCTGCTAAAAAATTCAGAGCTTATCGAGGAGATTCATCAAGAGCTGGGCAGTCATCGTAAGGCAGCTAAGGATCGCATCCAGCTTCAGACACGCAAAGATGTGCTGAGAAGCGAGGCAAGGGATATACTTCGTGGTCTCCGGGATGATTTAACCCTTGAAGATGCAGAAAAACTTCGCATAAAGAAAGCCGACAAGGTTGGAATACAGGAACTTGGCAGTAAGTTTGAGCGGATTATAACTCGTATAGAAAATGCCCAGGAGGCAATACCAAAGATCTCTGATCAGATTAATGAGCTTGACGCGCAATTGAAAACGCTCGATGAGCCCAAACCGATAGATCAATTGAAGATTGCCATAGAACAGGCAGAAGAGTACGGCGCTCTTGAAAACCGCTGCCGTGAGGATCAGACAGAGATCCGAAATGATATAAAAACACTAAAAATAAAGTTAAGCAAACAGTCGTTATGGGCAGGAGCCATCGAAGAGATTGAAGGGCTCCGTATACCGTCGTTGGAAACTATTGATGAATTTGACGACCGAACTGATAAGGCAGAGCGTACGGCTGCCGAACTAAAATCTGAAAGCAAAAAATTGCATGACGCGCAAGCAGAGATTGAACAACAGATCGAACAACTGCAGTTGGAACGAGAAGTGCCCACAGAGGAAGACTTGCAAGATTTAAGAGATGTGCGTGAGCAAGGTTGGCGGTTGGTGCGCAGCGCTATAGAAGGCGATCCCATACCCGAAGAAGAAGTTCAGGATTTTATCCATCGATTTCGACCCTCTATCACTTTAGCGGAGGCTTTTGAAGCGAGTGTTCACCAAACAGATGAAATTGCGGACAGACTCAGACGCGAGGCCGATCGTGTCGCGAATTTAGCACGACTGATAGCTGAAAAGAGAGCTCAAGAAAAACAGTCCAAACGCTTAAAAGAAGATCTGGACATCGCCGAGAAGAAGCTCACTGAAATTAACAATGAATGGGCGAAGTTATGGCAGCCCACCGGGATCACGCCTCGAACTCCAAGGGAAATGCGAGGCTGGACCCAGGACCACGCTGCTATGACCGAAAAGGCAG
>JAGMBW010000150.1 GCA_023129535.1 Desulfobacterales bacterium | reverse complement strand
CTTCTTGCGGGTCCTGCTTGATTCTGAATATGCGGCTGCACTCTTCGTCTAAAATCTCTTGTTGGACAAGTTCGTCGATCCATTCGCCAGGCTCAAAGGAGGGATTCATCTGGATGAGAGGATCAGGCCAAAGGAGACCATCTTCCAGATTCTCGTCGACATGATTGCGAATACGTCCGTCCTGGATCAGGATAAAACTCTTGACGTAGTTTGCGTAGTCTTTGACTAGTCTGTCACGTAAAGCGAAGATGTTCATGCTCGGTTTTCTCCCAGGTGGGGCTTTTGAATTCGGAATGGATTGCAGCGACATCTCGCCAGATAGTGCGCGGAGCAGTCTTCTTGTTCGGGAAATTCAGCCACAGTGGCGCGCTGTTTTCGAGACTCCATGTCCGGGAGAATACGCCAGTGCGTGGCTAACTGGTCAACCCGCATGCTACCCCTCCCTTTCAGCGGTTTGGGGGTGAGGATTAATGGGACAATGTCATCTCTTCACCCGCTTGCCATAAACGACCCGACCTTCTTTTACCTCAAAACTGCTCTCCTGTTCTTCCAACAACCGACGCTCCCGTTCCAGTTCACGGCGCAATTCCTCTTCGCTGGGAAGTTCGAGACGGTAACGGCTGGCAAAAATCTGCTCGTTTTCCTCTCCCAGCACATAGCGGACAACGACGTCGTTCTTTTCAGCGCAGAGAATCAGTCCCACCGTGGGATTGTCTTCCAGTGCCCGAACCTCCCGGTCGTAGTAATTCACGTACATCTGCATCTGCCCCAGGTCACCGTGGGAGAGCTTGGCAACCTTGAGATCAGTGACAACATAACACTTCAGCCGGGTGTGGTAGAAGATCAGGTCGGGGTAGAAATGATCGCCGTCCAGTGTCAGCCGCTTTTGCCGGCCGATAAAGGCAAAACCCGCGCCCAGTTCCAGGAGAAACTCCTGGAGTCGAGAAATCAACGCGCTTTCGAGTTCGCTTTCCACCAGCCGAGGCGACTCCGGCAAGTCCAGGAATTCCAGCACGTACGGATCCTTGATCACGTCCACCGGCTGTTCGGCGGCTTCTCCCTGGTTGGCCAGCTCCTTCATTCCGGCCTTGTCTTTGCTCTTCAGCAGCCGCTCGTAGTAAAATGAGTGAATCTGACGTTCGAGCTGACGCTTGTTCCAACTGTTGCGCGCCGCTTCGAGTTCATAAAACGAACGGGCATGCTCATTTTCCACCCGCATCAGGGCACGGTAGTGCGACCAGCTCAAATCGGGAAGAAATCCCTTGGGAGATTCGTCACCCGCCAGGTAGCTTTTTGGGTCTCGCAATTCGTCACCCATTGGGCGACCTTTTCCCGCCAATGGCAATTGGTCGCCCGCCGGGCGACCGATTGCCGGCGCCCGGTTTGAGTATGCCAAGTAGAAAGAACGGAAATACTTGAGACTGGTGACAGAAAATCCTTTGCCATAATGTTCCGTCAGGCGTGGCGAAAGGTCTTCGAGCAGCCGTTTGCCGTATTCAGCGCGCTTTTCGCCCTGCTGTTCTTCCTCCACAATCTCCCGCCCCACGAGCCAGTAGGCGATCACCATCTGGCTGTTGACACTGCGCACAACATTGGTCCGCGCCCGTTCCAGGATCTCAACAACGCGGTTGAACAGGTTAACATCATGCCGTACCGGCTTTTTACTCATTATGCCCTCACGGGAGTGTTAGTTCGGCTGTGTTACTGGGGTCGGACCAAGCTACCCTGCTGATATACCACGATAAAGATTCCAAAAACGGGTGTTTTGACTCCTTAAAAGGCCATTTTCAGGGGCAAAATCATCACTGTAAGCATCAGGTGGTTCACCGCGGAGACGCGAAGAGCGCGGAGTAACTTTCTTTTGCCCGATCAGGAGATGAGACGATCGGGCAAAAAGCACTGCCCTTCGGGCATCTGTTCAGCCAGAGCCTGCCACAGATGCGCAGGCTCCACTACCTCGGCATGCCTTCCAAACCCCATAACCGAGCTCATGACCTCAGCAAGTCCCCCGACTTTCATAGTCATTCGACCGATTCCGGGTTTGGCGCAAGGTTGCGCTCTCCGAGGCGTAGGCTCGTGCCTCTACGAGCCAGAGGCCTGACGACCTGACACGAAGTGAAGCCTGCGCCAAAAGAGGACTAAATTGCCCTGTTTTTTAATGATTTAGGGCAATTTTTTACCAGGAACCAGCACCAAAGTAAAGGCCAAAGGCCTGATTTGGCCTTGATTATGAGATACCACTGTGACAGATACGGTCATGCCGATTTTGAATTGCGGATTGCGGATTGCGGAATTAAGAGCCAGAATCAAAATGCAAAATGAAACGCGGGAATTTGGAAAGGATCGTTATCTATTGTCAACCTTAGTCACGTTACATAGACATCTCAATCTCAGAATTTGTGGAGGCTGGCCATATGATTGGCGTCACACCTTGGCCAGCCCTCGCTTTTCGGGGCAGTGACCGATACGGAAAAGAGACCGGTCGCATCTACACTCTTGACAAAAAGGGGGATATCTGTCAAGAGTGTAGACGTGGAAAGTGAGGTTTTGGAAGATGGGTGAACCTGAAAATCTATTGTATAAGGAGGATCATATGAGAAGGGTAATTATTTCATTAATGGTACTTGGTCTTTTCATAGCAGGCTGTGCAACTCGGAACTATGTGGCCGAACAGGTAAAACCAATTCAGCAAACAGTAAATATCCTTGAAAAAAGAGTGAATGAACTCAGTGACAAAGTTGATTCATTACAGGAGAGGTTCAATTCACTTGATGGCAAGCTTAGTACACATGAGAGAGAATTAAGAGAGACTAAAGCCCTTGCTGAAAGAGCAGTAAGTAGAGCTGATGAGGCATACGTGAAGGCAGAAGAGGCGTTAAAAAAGGCAGAATCTTCGGTGCGTAGAGCTGAAGCAGCCTTAGAGAAAAAACTGAAAAAATAAGGCGTCCTTTTCTTATCTGTTTTTTCTGATTTTCTTATCTGACTTACCCGTGTAATTGAAGCTCCCCGCAGCAAGCTGCGGGGAATCTTCGACCGTAAGGAAGTTTGCCATTTTCAGATTCGCTCGCTAACCCCGCAGCAAGCTGCGGGAAATGCGCTCGCTTTTGCGGTTCAACGTCTCGGGACTTCTATAACCCGCTGACATTATGAATATTTATTGCTGTTGCCTTAGTTTCACAGGAATTCCCTTTTTTTCACGAACTGCTTTATAGAGGATGGAGCTATTAATTTTATCAAAGAGATCCCGTCCTTTTAATAGATCTATAGCTTCCTGAAGCTGGTTGCTATTGTTAAGATAGTCTCTGTGGACCTCAATGTACGGAATATTGTCTTTGATCCCTATCTTTATTGGCTGATAAGTAATAATAACCTTGTCTCCAATCTCAACCATTGAATAAAGTCTTTTAATATCCTCTGGATACATCCTGATACAACCGTGGCTTACCCTTCTGCCGATTCCAAGTGGTTCATTGGTGCCGTGAATGAGATACTGAGAACGGGAGAGGCTTAGGGCATATTTGCCAAGTGGATTATCAGGTCCAGGAGGAACAACACTGGGTAACTCAGAATATCCGTTCCTGAAGGATTCAGGAATAGTCCAGACAGGGTCTTTCAGCTTCTGTCCTATTTTGTAGCTTCCAGTGGGCGTTTCAGAGCCCTCTACCCCTATACCAACAGGAAAGGCTGTTACTGAAAGCCTTTCATCAAACCACTTTAATAGGTAGAGCCTGAGTTCTGCAAGGTTGAGTACAACATAGTTGCTTTTCTCGAAATTCTTTAAGTGATTTGAAGAGGATATCCTGTTTTTTGTAATGCTGATTTCTTTTTTTGATGAAATTTTGAGAATGAATGCCTCCGGCAATAAGGCTTTAACTTTCCTTAGAAGTTTCTTCGCTATCAACTTATCCTTAAATCTCCCTATTCGTACTACATAAAATCCCATCTTTTTCTCTATCCGAAGATAATCGGGTTTGACACTCTTCAGTTTCTTCTCAAGCAGGTTAAACTGTCTCTGGGCCCACTTGCGGCTAATGAAACTTCCTGTCTGGATTGTATAGAGTTCACCTGATGTAACGAGATCAAATGACTCTACAGATGGTAAGATCCAGCAAGAAGGAATGAGAACGCTTTTTCCCTTTTCAGGGTACCATGGATCAACACCTGGATTTGCATCAGTAATTTCGTTATATCCAAGGTCATGCTTTATTGCAAGTTCAACAAGTGTCTCTTTGTCATCACTTATAATGTATTCTTTTCCGACGCCGAAGACATTATCATTCGATAGGAAGTAAGTACCACCGAATGAAAGCGTCTGCTGAGGCAAGCAAAGAATCATAAGGCACGCCAGTACTATGGAAAAAAAATGATTTTTGATAGTCATTTGTCAACAAAGACCATGCTCGCAAAGGTCACACAACCCCACCCCTGCTCATCCCGCCACCGGGAATACTTTAAGAGCTTTCCGCACCTAAGTTCTATGATGCTGAGCAAGGTCTCCTTTTTCAATCAATGCCCGAACAAAATCTCTGTCCGTATCCATCAATCCCAGAGGCGTTTCAAATTAGACACTCTTATTCAGCTATAGTCATCACTCAACAAATGCACATTTCCTATGTGGACCCGGCGGATGCCGGCGTTTTTTGCAATCTCCTGGCAACGGAGGGCGTGTCTTCGAGATGTAGTAGGAAGGTCTTTCAGATAAAAACTGGGATAGAAAGCGAGTAGGCTGTATGGAATCTCGGGGTTGAGACTGCTAATATACCGGGCTATGGCATCCACCTCTTGCTCATCTATATAGCCAGGAACCAACAGGGTACTGGCAATCAAGAAAGGGGGATCAGGCCGCTCGGCTGAGGCTGTCTCTGAGTTCCTTGACACCTACGCTTTCCATGTTTCTTTCCCCTTCTTTAAATCTCCTTATCTATCTTACACTGCTCCCAGATCGCATCCATCTCTTCAAGGGATGCAGACTCTAAAGTGCGTCCCTGTTGCCTTAGAGACTGTTCAATGATTTTAAAGCGCTTAACAAATTTTGAAATGCTCCGTGTAAGGGCTGCTTCAGGGTGAACCCGGATAAACCGGCCGAGATTGACCATGGTGAACAGGAGATCCCCAAATTCTTCGGCTGATTTTTCTGCATCGCCCCCTTTCAGGGCAGACTTCAGCTCTGCCAGCTCTTCGTCCACTTTACTAAGTACACCATGAATATCTGGCCAGTCGAACCTAACCCTGGCAGCCCGTTCACCCAAGCGATAGGCCCGCATCAAGGTCGGAAGTTTTTGCGGGACTGAATCAAGAAACGAGCTCTGGGCTGTGTCCTTGTCTTTGGCTTCGGCCATCTTAATCTCATGCCATCTCTGCCTTACCTCGTCTGAGCTTGAGACCTGCGCCTGGCCGAACACATGAGGATGACGCCGAATCATCTTTTCGGTAATTGTTTGTACCACATCCCTTATATTGAAATCCCCTGCTTCCTCAAAGATTCTTGCCAGAAACAAAATGTGAAACAGGAGGTCTCCCAATTCAGCGCACACATCCTCAGGGTTACCCGACTCAAGGGCGCCAAGAACTTCATAAGCCTCTTCCAGCAGATAGGTCTTGATTTGCTCCGGTGTTTGCTCACGGTCCCAGGGGCAACCCCGGTCACTTCGCAGGATTTTAACGAGTTGAACAAGACGGTAAAAGTTACCGGACGGCTTCACAACTGAAGATCCCGTTTTGGTTTCAGGTTTCAGGTTTCAGGTTTCAGGTTTCAGGTGTAAAGAATGGGAAAAGCAATAGCCGAACCATTTACATTGTTGGTTTCAGGTTTCAGTGTTCAGGTTTGCGGCTTACGCCTTGAGAACAGTACAGCTCTTGTGTTTCTGACACCTGACACCTGAAACCTGGGGAATATATTCTCAAAATTAACAAAAGTCTATCTCTATTAAGCGAATGATAAGAATACATATTCTAATTCCTCAATCCCTGAATCCCTAAATTCCTCAATTATTGGTAAACACTACTCAACGAGATTACAGCTTTTTCCAGGCTTTCTTCAATGCCTTGATGTTATCGCCAAACTTTTGTTTCATTTCCTCTGGTACTACGGCGACCATCTTCTCGGAGATAGCGCTCACATGGGGTGCAAGGAGAGAGTCTTTGATGACATGAGATTCCTTCGAAAGAAAGGTCGTAAGGGCAACCAAAAGGACAGATGCAATAAAGACAGCCTTCACAAAGCCAAAGGTGCCACCAAGGATGCGATCGGCCCAGCCCAGAGCAACGGCCTTAAGCAAATACTTGAGGACAACGCCAACAAATCCCACAGCAAAGAACAAGATGCTGAAAACAATGAAGAAGCTAACGATGTTCAGATATGATTTGTTAGCAATTAAGGGAGAAAGCCAGTTTGCCGCGACCGGATAATAGGTATATGCGGCATAAAAGCCGACAAGAACGCCAACAATCGATGTCACTTCCTTTATAATTCCCCTGAAAATGCCGCGAATGAGGCAAAACCCGGCAATAACGCAGATAATGATATCTAATATATTCATCGATGTTTTGGTTTTTATTAAGATTCCAGTATGCTGAGCCTCTAACAAATGACCCCTTTCAAGTCAAGCCATTTCTCCATTGAATCAAGAATCCATCCGTCTGATTTTTGTAGTTGCAAAAGCATTGAGACGTGTTATACGATTTTTACCTGGGTTGAGCGGTTCAACGGTTCAACGTTCAGGGGTTAAAACCGTGAACCCTGAACCCTGAACCCTGAACCGTGAAGGGATGTCAATAGATTATAACCTTTGAACCCCTGGCCCAGACCTGGATTACTGGCTTGGTAGCTCATAATAAGCCGAAGCGCCCCTGGCCCAGACCTGATTTGCACGGACTACAGCTTCATTCGAGCACGTCGCGCCAGGGCGGGCAGGGCGGGCTTGAACCCCGAACCTTGAACCGATCACTTTAGGTTTTATTAACTATGAAGGGACGACCAGTTCGTAATGAACTTCAAACAGCGGATCAGCAGGGCCTGAAGATTACATTTGATGATAATCTCGTTGCAAGGAGCCTGTTTGGCGAGCAGAATCAGCATCTCCGCCAGATCGCGAAGGCATTGGATATCCAAATCCATGCCAGAGGTAATACGGTTAGTGTCCATGGTGAGAGCATAACCACACAGCTTGCCGTAAAGCTCCTCAAGGAGCTTTACGGTCTTATCGAGGAAGGGTATCCAATCTACGAAAGCGATGTTGATTATGCCATCCGAATCTTGAGCGGCAATGATCACGTTAAGCTCAAGGACATTTTCCTGGATACTGTTTATATTACCTCTCAGAAGAGACCAATTACACCAAAGGGCCTGGCACAAAAGCAATACATAGACGCTATGCGCAAGTTTGATATCGTCTTTGGCATCGGGCCTGCTGGTACTGGCAAGACCTACTTAGCCATGGCCATGGCAGTTTCTTTGTTGACAAAACGGCATGTCAATCGAATTATCCTGACACGTCCCGCCGTAGAGGCTGGAGAGAGCCTCGGCTTTCTTCCTGGAGATCTATATGAAAAGATCAATCCCTATCTGAGGCCGCTCTATGACGCCCTCCACGATATGATGCGTTATGAAAAGGCCTCTCGGCTCATCGAGCAAGGCGCAATAGAAGTAGCGCCACTCGCTTTCATGAGAGGCCGAACCCTCAATGATTCCTTTGTAATCCTGGATGAAGCCCAAAATACGACCTCAGAACAGATGATGATGTTTTTGACTCGACTTGGATTCAGTTCCAAAGCGGTTATTACCGGTGATATCACCCAGATCGACTTGCCCCACGACAAGGTTTCAGGTCTTGTCGAGGCCAAGGCTATCCTGGAAGATATCGAGGGAATACGTGTTGTAATGTTCTCTAAAAAAGATGTGGTCCGGCACCGATTGGTACAGGATATTATCAAAGCGTATGAAGACCTTGAAAACAAGGAAAAGGTATAAAAATTTCCATTTTGAAGCGGCAAAGCCGCGTTGTATCAAATCGCGCAGCGATTTTATAGGCAAATGATTCATAGAGAAAAGATAAAAAAGCGAAGTATATCCTTCCCTGAGCATGCCCCCGATCGTTCACATACTATGTTGCTTCTGTTGGTTGGAACAAGTTTTCTTATTGCTCTACTATTGTTTCCAAATCTATTGGTGACCGCTCCACGATATAATGCTGGTGATGTTGTCCAAAAGGACATCAAATCGCCCAAGGACTTTCTCGTCGAGGACAAAAAGGCTACTCAAGAGAGGCAGGAGGAAGCGGCTCGATCCATACTGACCGTTTACGACTTTGACGACGTTCAAGCAATCGAGCTTGCCAGCCGCATTACACAGGCCTTCGAGTATATGAAAGGTCTACTTTCGCCGGCTATCCCTGTTACCATCGATCAGAAGCAACAGGATAACCCCATTTCCTTTCATGAGTTGATCCTGAAAGAAAAACAGAATTTTGAAGAAACGCTCGGAATCGAAATCAGCAAAGGAGCGTACAAGATATTAGAAAAGGAGAACTTTTCTGACTCCATTGCAAGACAAATTGTTCACCTACTTCGGACTACGCTGCAAAAGGGAATCGTGGCCAACAAACAACTTCTGCTCCGGGAGACGGACAAAGGGATCGTGGTTCGCCGGCTTTCATCTAACAAAGATGTCACGGTTAGGAACCCCCAGAAGTTTTATAGCCTTGATGAGGCCAAGATGGCCATAGCCAATACCGGCAAGGAAAGCCTCAAGGGTGTCGCCTATTCCCTCCGCAAGCTCATCATAGATATGGCACAGGGTGTGATTCAACCCAACGTGACCCTGAACAAAGGGGAAACCGAAGAGCACAAGAAAAAAGCGATTACCGAAGTCAAGGCTGTGTTGACCCAGGTCAAACAAGGGGAAATGCTTCTGCGGGAGGGAGAAAAGGTATCAGAAGCCGATATGGTTAAACTGCATGCATTAGAATCCGAAACGAGACCACACCAGCCGTTTACGACCGGTGTGGGGTTTACATTTCTTGCCATGATGTTCTTTGTCGTCTCGTTTGGTGTCAATTTCAAGTTAGATGGTACTCAAACCGTAAACAACAAGGACCTGCTATTGTTGTGCGCTATACTGGTCATTCTATTTTTCTTGAGCGAAGTCTCGGCCTCATTGGCAAAAGGGATGGCAAGAAACATCCCTTACTCGGTTGACCCTTCTTCCCTCTTTTATGCCATACCCGTGGCCACTGGTCCTATCACCGTGTGCCTGTTCATGGGGCTTCGAGTTGCGGTCTGCTTTTCTCTGGTCATTGCATTTGTAGTGGCATTTCTGTTTGAAAATCGATTCGACATGTTTCTGTTTTTCCTGTTAAGCGGCACAGTCGGGACTTACTGGGTGCGCACCTGCAAAGAACGTGGCACGTTGATTAAAGCTGGCCTGAAGGTGGGTCTTGTCAATATTCTGGTTGTAACAGCACTCCACATGTTCAAAGGGTCCGGGCTGGAATTGAAGCTTGTTGGGGACTGGACGTTTGCCCTGGTGGGGGGCCTCAGCGCTGGCATCTTAGCCACTGGATTTGCGCCCGTAATAGAAATGATATTCGGCTATACCACGGATATCAAGCTGTTGGAACTGGCCAATCTGGATCGCCCTATCCTGCGAAAGCTCATGCTTGAAGCCCCGGGAACCTATCATCACTCCGTGATTGTGGGGAGCCTTGTAGAGGCCGCCGCCGCCGCCATTGGCGCCAATCCACTGTTGGCCAAGGTGAGCGGCTATTATCACGACATTGGCAAGATCAAGAAACCCCTTTATTTTATCGAAAACCAGGTGGGACGTGAAAACAGACACGACAGACTGGCGCCATCTATGTCAAGCCTGATCCTTATATCTCATGCGAAAGACGGTGTGGAAATGGCCAGGAAACACAGGCTGGGAAAAGCAATTATCGATATCATTCAACAACATCATGGTACTAGCCTGATCACTTATTTTTACGAAAAGGCGAAACACCTAAAAGGCGAGGATGCCGTCAATATGGAGGATTTCAGGTACCCGGGTCCCAAGCCTCAGACCAAAGAGGCAGGCCTCGTCCTGCTGGCCGACTCAGTGGAGGCTGCCTCCAGGACCCTTGAAAACCCAACGCCAGCGCGGATCAAGGGACTTGTTCAAAAGATCATCAACAACATATTCTTAGACGGACAGTTAGATGAGTGCGAGCTTACCCTGAAAGACCTCCATGAAATCGCCAGGAGTTTTAACAAGATTCTAAACGGTATCCACCATCACCGAATCGAGTATCCCGAAGGGGTCGCCAGGATCAATGGCGGGACCAAGAAGCTGAATGGAAATTCTGATAACAGACAGCCAAAATCGTTACAGGATGGCCCACGAGGAAATACAGAAGAAGGCGAAGGCAATCTTAAACGCCTTGGAATGTCCTGACGGAGAGTTGTCCATCCTCATTGTAGACGATATGGAAATGGCCAGACTCAACAAGATGTACTTAAGTCGATCTGAGCCGACGAATGTGATTGCGTTTACAATGCAAGAAGGCCCCTTTCAGCAAATCAACCCGAACCTTTTGGGAGATGTGGTGATATCTCTCGATACAGCAGAGAGCGAAGCACAAGATGCCGGCATATCTGTTGAATCACGATTCGATCAGCTTTTGATTCACGGGATCTTGCACCTGTTTGGTTTTGACCACGAGAAGACCTCAGAACAGGCCAAGGCTATGAGGATTAAAGAGGAAGAATTGGTGGAATTGGTTCGCTCTGCTCATCCGGTGGAGAAGGGTGGAGTAATGGAGTGATGGAGTGATGGATCTAAATGCTCCTCAGGCATTTTGCTCGTTGTGTGTTCCTTATCTCTCCAACGCTCCATTACTCCACTGCTCCTTTGCTCCTCATGCTGTTGCAATAGACAAAAAGGAATGTTTTACAAACGTCTCAGCGAAGATTCGGAGGTAAGCTATTATGCCAGGCTTAGCAGTTAACGTCGATCATGTGGCCACGCTCAGGGAAGCAAGAAAAATCAATATTCCAGACCCGGTTGCGGCTGCAGCAATAGTGGAGCTGGCCGGTGCCGATGGGGTCGTGGTCCATCTTAGAGAAGATCGACGACATATCCAGGACAGGGATGTGCGGCTTCTACGGGAAACCATAAAAACCAAATTGATCCTGGAAATGGGAGCAACTCGAGAAATGATTGCCATTGCCCTGGAAATCAAACCCGACCTTGTGACATTAGTCCCGGAAAAACGGGAGGAGTTGACAACCGAAGGCGGCCTCAATCTCCATGTTCACAAAGATGGAGTGTCCGATGCAGTGCGGGCCCTTCAAAAAGGGGAAATACCGGTGAGCATCTTTGTTGATCCTGACCCGGATCAGATCAAGCTTGCTCACCGGATAGGTGCCAATTGCGTAGAGATTCATACGGGAACTTTTTGTGATGCAGAGAGTCCAAAAAACCGCTCTGAAGCCTTCGAGAAAGTTGTAAACAGCGCAAAGCTTGCCCATCAATTGAAACTTGGGGTGAACGCCGGTCATGGCCTCGGCTATCAGACCATTAAGGACTTCAAGGGACTCTCCGAAATCGATGAATTTAGCATTGGCCACAGCATCATAGGCCGTGCAGTCTTCGTGGGCCTGGATCGGGCTGTAAGAGAGATGATTGCATTAATCAAGGAGCTGTGAGGGATACGATTGACAATTGAAGATTGAAGATTGCAGACTGATGAGAAAGATTGACAATTTTCAATTTTCAATTATGAGTGACCACTCACTAACATGATATACGGTATCGGCATCGATATGGTTGAAATCTCGCGTATCGAGAAGGCCCTGGAACGCTGGGGAGATCGATTTCTCAAACGGGTCTTTACACAAGCCGAAATCAAATACTGTCACCACAGTCGCCACGCCGCATCACGATTCGCTCTTCGCTTTGCAGCCAAAGAGGCCTTTTCAAAGGCCCTTGGATCGGGGTTCCGCAACGGACTCACGTTACGGCACATTGAAGTTGTGCGCCGCCCCAATGCACCTCCGCGCCTTATCATACACAGGAGGGCCAAAGCGCTATGGCAACGCCATGGTATCAAGAACAGCTTTTTGAGCCTTTCGGACAATGGCTCGTATGCCGTTGCCGTGGTCGTGCTGGAGGTTTGAACGTACTTATCGGGACCCTTTGAACCGCAAGGAACATCACATCATATCGCATTCTCCTGAAGAAACGGTTCGGTTAGGGGCTTTTCTTGCCAAATACGTGCCCAATGGATTGGTCATCGCCCTTAGCGGCGACCTGGGGAGCGGTAAAACCTGTCTTGCCCAGGGGATTGCCAGGGGTTTACAAGTGCCAGAGGACCTTTACGTGACGAGTCCGAGTTATACCCTGGTAAATGAATATCCTGGACGACTTCGCCTTTTTCACGTGGACCTGTATCGCTTAGGGACCGTGGGCGAACTGGATGAGATTGGGCTGGATGAAATTATGGAATCTCATGACGTCACGGTCATTGAATGGGCCGAAAAGATGATTGAGCTGCTCCCGAAAGAACGACTCTTTATCTCGATTTCCATTGTGGACGACCAAACCCGCGACTTGCACCTGACGGGATATGGACAAAGGGCCGCTGATTTGGTAGAGAAGTGTGTGCATGAATTTGGGCATTAGATGCTGGATACTGGATGCTTGATACTGGTTTCACCTTCTTCTAAATCCGCATTGCGCCTGTCGGCTTGAAAAGATTCCCGGACTCTGTACTATTTTCAAGGCGTGAGCCGCAAATCCGCATTCGTCCCAATCGACAATCGACAATCGACAATCCAACAATGGCGCTGATCCTTCAGAAATATGGTGGCACCTCGGTCGCAAACATAGAGCGAATCCGAAAAGTTGCCGAACGGGTCATCAGGGTCCATACCGCCGGCAATGACGTGGTGGTCGTACTTTCAGCAATGGCTGGGGTAACAGATGGTCTCATCCAATTGGCATATCAGATAACCAATGATCCCAACAGGAGAGAACTTGACGTGTTGTTAGCCACAGGCGAACAAACCACGGTGTCGTTGTTGTGCATCATGTTAGAATCTATGGGCTGTCCAGCCATATCACTTTTGGGTTATCAGGCTGAAATTGTAACCAATACGGCTTTTGGGCGGGCTCGCATTGTAGGAATACACGCCGATCGCATCAAGGAACTGCTAGGTCAGAGAAAAATCGTGGCGGTTGCTGGTTTCCAGGGCCGCGATGAACAAGGAAATATCACCACTCTCGGCAGGGGAGGTTCTGACATATCTGCAGTAGCTCTGGCGGCTGCGCTTAAGGCCTACGTGTGCGAGATTTATACCGATGTCGACGGGGTTTATACCACAGATCCAAATCTTTGTAAAAATGCCAAGAAACTCCAGAAGATATCATACGACGAGATGTTGGAGATGGCCAGCCTGGGTGCTAACGTATTACAGATTCGGGCCGTAGAATTTGCCAAGAAGTTTAATGTGCCCATCCATGTCAGATCGTCTTTTATGGAGGAGGAAGGGACCATGGTTGTGGAAGAAGAAGAGGATATGGAGCGACTCGTGGTATCGGGTGTGGCCTACAGCAAGGACGAAGCCCGGATCACCTTAACCAGGGTCCCGGATCAGCCTGGCGTTGCTTCGAAGATCTTTACGCCAATCGCAGAGGCTGGCATCGTTGTGGATATGATTATCCAGAATACGCGGAAAAGTGGACTGACCGACCTTACATTTACAGTACCGAAAAGCGACTATCCAAGGGCTATGGCTATCCAGAAAGAGGTGGCCGAATCGATTGGCGCTGAACAGGTACTGGGAGACGAATACATTGCCAAAGTATCCGTGATCGGGGTCGGAATGCGAAGCCATTCCGGTGTGGCCTGTAAGATGTTCACGACCCTTGCAAGAGAGAATATCAATATTATGCTGATTAGTACTTCGGAAATAAAGATCTCATGTGTTATAGAAGAGAAATACACAGAGCTGGCAGTCCGAGTCCTTCACAATGCCTTTGGATTGGACTCTATAAGTGAAAATTTTTAGTAAGGACCAACAAGTCATTACACTCTTGTTGGGGCTGACTGTTTTGTTTATCTGTCTATCCAGACCGTTTCATCCCTTTTCGTCGATGCTCAGACCTTCTCGCAGTGACCTGACGACGAAATCTCCCCATCAATGGGTTATTGAAGCCGCAGGAGCCGTAAAAAATCCCGGCATTTACACCTTCGATAAACCTGCAACACCATACCAGGTGATCCAAAGCGCTGGCGGTCTTCTCTATAAGCATCGCCTCTTATCCGACACCCTGTATGATACCCTTGACACAGGCATGCGCATAGCCCTTCAGGCGTCGAACTCGGACTGTGCCCAACTCATCATCACTCCCATGAGTTCTGAGAAAAGACTGGTCCTGGGTATTCCTGTCAAATTAAACCAGGCCTCTGTTGAGGGCCTTGCCATGATCCCGGGAATCAGCCACGCCTTGGCCCGCCGCATTGTTGAATTCAGGGAATCCCACGGTCCCTTCAAGACATGGAACGACCTAATGTGTGTAAAAGGGATAGGACCAAAAAATCTCGAATATTTTCGGCCCTACATAAGCCTCAAATAGACATAATCCGAGTTATTCAACCGGGGGCGTCAAAATAGGCTTTTTCGGAAGGCTTTTCCTCAAAAATCAAGCAATTAATCTGGTCCGATCCCAAATCTAACACCCTAGGCGAAGCAAGCGCGAAAGGTCGAGAGGCTGCGTGGGGCAAAATACGGGAGGCAGTTAGGGGACGTCCATTGGATTATTGTTTGTTTTTACTCCAGCAGACTCAATCCCTACTCGTCGACGATTTTCCGTCCTCTCATGCAGGTGCGTCTATTCGGGCTTTGCGTGGCATATGTAACCTTTATCACACAAAAAAATAAACCATAAACCAATAATCCAATGGACGTCCCCTATCCTCTACGTCCCCTATCCTCTATCCTCCCCCCTAATTCTTAATTCGTTCGGGTTTGGATTCAACAACTTATTGAAATCTAAGCTCTATTTCTTGCTTTGAGTAATCAATAGTGACAGTAAACAGACTTAGAATATCGTTGCCTATGAATCCGTTGATGCCTAATTCAGCCTTAATATCTCCGAATTCAATTTCAATATCCTTTAACTCAATTTCGTCAA
>JAGMBW010000015.1 GCA_023129535.1 Desulfobacterales bacterium | reverse complement strand
ATAAGGGAGGCAATTGAGCGCATAGAGCCAGATTTTGTTGGCATTGGAATACGCAACCTTGATACCTGCATGTCGTGTGAGGAATACGGCGATTTAAAGGGGAACGATTATCAAACCTTCTATTTTCTGCCACAAGTAAAAGAGATTGTTTCTGAGGTAAAGAGAGTTATACCCCATGTTCCTATTGTGGTGGGTGGAGGCGGCTTTACCATATCGCCTGTGGCCATATTGAAATACCTTGGGCTAAGATACGGGATTGCTGGCGAGGGAGAAGTCCCTTTTTTCCAGTTCATAGAGGCATTCCCGGATAAAGACAAGATATCGCGAATACCGAATATGGTCTATCCATGCGACAAAGGCTATTCGGTCAACCCACGGAGACCATACACATTTGAGCAAGATCCAACCCTGTTCCACAGAGATCCCAAATTTAATTTTTCTTATCAAACAAACGGGTTTCCTGTAATGGTGAAGCGAGGTTGCAATCAGGCGTGTAGCTATTGTGTGGAACCATTAATTGAAGGAAGGAGGTTTGTTTTCAGAAGTATTGACAGTGTCCTTGATGAACTAAAGGCGATTGCCGAAACTCCTGCGGGCAATAGCACTATATTTTTTGCAGACACCGAATTTAATGTCCCTGACACACGTTACTGTTCCAAGCTTGTCAAGGCCATCTTAAGGGCTGGCCTTCATGAGCGATTTCGTTTTGTTTCTCAATTCATACCCAGACCCTTTGACCTCGATTTTGCAAAGCTGCTGGCCGAGGCCTCTTTTTCTGTTGTGTTTTCATGTGAAAGTTTTTCAAACATGGTACTTCAAAGAAACCAGATCTCTTATCAAGAAATGGACATCATCAAAGCCATAGAGGAGTGCGAGAGGCTAAGGATGCGCTGTACGGTCACGCTTATATTCGGACTCCCTGGAGAGACCTTTGAAACCCTGGATCACACCTTAGACCGGATGAAACAATATCCTGTTAGCCAGTTGAGGTCATATGAATATACAGTGGGGGGGAGGATTTATCAGGGGACGCCTTTGTGCAGCTTTGTTGAGAGGAACAGCCCGTCCAGCAACCTGTATGGGACAGAGTCCGAGGGTTATCTCTTGCCCTATTATTACTGCGCACCAGCGAGCCCATTTGAGGTTCACAAATACATTAAGGGGGTTTTCCCAGACCTGGTGGTCTATCAAAACAGCTACGATGAAAGTACGCATCAATACCTTGCTATTGCTTATTTAAGCGATCAGGCCCTGTGGGATCTAACTGTTGAGCGCTTTTTTCAAAGTGAAGCAACTGTTCAGGCGAGCATTTATGACTACCTTTTTAAGAGATTGGTCCATGCCCAAAGACAAAATGAGGCTAAAAGGATTTCATTGAGGTTTTTGGATAATATTGAACGTGGTGAGCCTGTGGATGTGGCGCAAGCCGATATCGTGAGGTTCTATCTGAGTTGTCTTGGGTGAGATTAGCGCCGCTATCCTCTATTCCCCCTTTTCTAAAGGGGGTTAGGGGGATTATAGTGGTCTACGTTTGGAGCCATAGGGAAATGCCACTTTCAAGACCTTGCTCCTGGGCCAGTATATCGAGGTGCAGGGTGGAGATTTGCTCCACAAGAGGCAACACTGGGCGTTTCATTTTTCGCGTATCAATGGTCTTAATGTACTTTTTACACAGATCACACACATCCACCCGATAGTCCTTTTCCTCTTCGCTGAAGAAATAGTGCAACGTTTTGTGATCCTTATTGTCGCAGAACGGGCAGTATATTCTCTGAGTCCGCCACTGGTGGTTACAAAAGCTGCAAAGGAGGGATCGTTCCCCTTCATTCCGGAGCATTGCCAGAGCAGGCGGGCTGCCACAAATCGGACAATACCCTTTTTCCCACGGCCTGTCCTTCAGATAAGTTGCCAACTGTTCGGCACATAGACTCAGGCAAGGTTCAATGCTGCTGTAAGCAAAAAAAGCGAGGGCCTTGTTGTCGATTTCAAGTTTTTGCGCAGCCTTCTCAAAATAGGTGTCATCTTCCCGCAGGATCTTTGAAAACAGGGTTGAGGCCTCCAGGGACCCCTTGTCCAGGGCATCCATGATCTTTGGGCCGGCCTCAGCCAGCATCTCGTTTGCCTCAGGGGCAAGGTGGCAAATCTCTCTTAGCAGGGTCTCGGATACTTTTATGTCTACTCTAAAGTCTGCCTTGTTGATGAGAGGGAACCCCCCTTCTCGTTTCACTGAAAGGAGTTCTTCCGAGATTTGGATCGGTTCGAGGTGTACCTGCCCTTTTTTCGCCTCCTGGGCCAAGAAAATGTTTTCGTAAAAGGCAAGTATCTCTGCATACGCAGGTCTTTCGGCTTTGACAGCGGCCACGGCCTCCTTAATCCGATCGGTGGTTACGACTTCCTTTTCATCCATACCAACCATATTCTCCCCGTTATTCCCGATCAGCAATTCTCGGTGAATTTGTAATGCCCTGAGATTGCTTCGTCGCTTCAAGCTCCTCGCAATGACATTTGAGTGTATTGTTATTTAGGAACCGTTGTACTGGTGACTGTTTAAACTATGTATGGCATAAAAAGGGGAGAAGATCAATGGACCTTCTCCCCATCTTGAGGTTTCAGATTCTAACAGCTTGCACTATCATAAGTGGGCTGTCATGCTCGTCAGTGGCTTGAAAAGCCTCTTCAAAGCCACGGCCCTCGATATGTCAAAGGCCGTGTTGGAGGCAACCGCAAACTTATGATAGAGGCTCGGTTTCTCTGTGACCAGGTAGATGACACGGGCGTCAGCAGCATCCAGGAGCCTGGCACCCTTGACCACGGCCGCACGCTTCTTAGCAAGCGCAAGCATCTCCTCCCGGTCGCCAAAGCTCATGGCACCGGTTGGGCAGGTCAGCACACAGGCCGGCAGAAGTCCATTTTCCACTCGGTCGATACACATGTCGCACTTGGCCAGGGTTCCATCCTTAGCCGCCCTTGGGATGTTGTACGGACAGGCGTCGATAATCTCCTGGGTATCCAGATTCTTGGTTTGCGCCGTAAAAATTATCGCACCTGTTGCCGGATCCTTGAGAATGGCCTTGGGATCATCAGCCGTTTCCAGGCAAGGCGCCTCCAGGCAGTGGCGGCACTGCTCGGGGAAGAAGAGCCACTTGAACTTGCCGTTCACCACCACCTCGCTGAATCTCACAAGCTTATAAGTCACGAAGGAGAGATCCGCCGGGTTTTCATAGGTTCCACGATTCTTGGTCTTTTCCGCAGGCAGGTTATGCCACTGCTTGCATGCTACCTGGCAACCCCTGCATGCCGTACAGATACTGGTATCAATAAAAAACGATTTACCACCCATTCAGATCACCTCCTTCTATTTTTTTGTTACATTGACCATAAAAGTCTTGGTTTCAGGGATCTTGGTATTCGGGTCGCCAATAGAGGGCGTGAGCAGGTTAGCGCTATCCTCAGTGCCACTTTCCGGCCAGCGCCAGCCAAAGCACCATGGCACGCCCACCTGATGCACGGTCTTACCCATGATCTTAAACGGCTTGAAGCGCTTTGTAACGATTGCGGTACACTCTAAAGAACCACGTGCACAGTCAACCATAACCCGTTCACCATTCTTGATCCGCTTCTCTTTTGCCAGCTCTTCGCTCATCTCCACGAACACCTGCGGCTGCAGCTCAAGGAGCC
>JAGMBW010000149.1 GCA_023129535.1 Desulfobacterales bacterium | reverse complement strand
GCGACTGGCAAATCGAATGCAAAGTTCGCTCACTGTGACAGCCGACGCTGTGGTAACCGCTCCCGCAGCGGCTGGGACGTTTTTGGGGACGGGTTTGACTATATTGACTTATTAAGCCCAATTAGTCCAGGATGTGCCTGAATAGATAGACCCTTCGTCCGAGCGCTTAACCCAACGGTTAGGCGGTTTATTTGGAGGTGAAAATGCCTTTTCCAAAGACCTATGTCGAAGAACTGATAATTGAGTGGTTACATCTAGATGGCTTCCTTGTTGAGGCAAACTTGCCGGTCGCGGTAACGAGCGCAGGTGGACGTGGAGAGGCCGATGTTGTAGGTGCAAGAGTTGGTGGCAATATATTAGAGATTATTCATGTTGAGACAGGTACGCTGGCAAAAGGGCAAGATAGCATCATATCTGTTGGCAAAAAATTTTCTTCCATTGTCTCAAAAGAGGTTACTAACTATTTCAAGCAGAGGTTTTCATTTAGTGGAGATACAGTCAATTACCAATCAATTTATGTCCCAAGCTACTGGACTCGACCTACAGTTAAAGGCATAAAAGGTCTTGACATATTAGTGGAACCATTACCAACGTTCATACTTGAAAGGCTCCTCCCAGCGATCAAAAAGTGGAAGAGCAATCTTCCTCATAAGCCTAAGGGCAAAGGAAAACATATCGCCCTACCCGAATCATACTGGATGCTTCAATTGATTGATTATTTGGAAAGTAATGATCTGGTGAAAAAATCGTCATGAATCCAAAAAAAATGGAACCGCTCGGACTTAAAGCTCTAAAAGGGTATCTTGTTGATCATCTTGGCATATCTGATGAACACATATTAGACGTCAGAAACAGTGGCAAGAAGGAGAATCGGGTAGGGTGTGATCTCATTCTCAAATTGAATGGCAAGAAGATATTCATGGAACTCAAGGCATCTGGTAACGATGATTTACCCACGAACATAAAGTTCACACATCAGACAATAGCCAGCATGTACAATGAAGGCATTCTGCAGGATTTAGTTGTCGCTTATGTATACAACTTAAACCAAGGTATGAACAACGCAAAATTCAAATTCTTTCGGTTTGGTGATATTCCGGTTGAAAGAATCTACGTAGAGCCGCACTTTATTGTTCAGCCAAAAGCTCTGTTGAGAGAGCAACGCGGGGGTGATTCCCGTATCTATCTGCATGATGACATCAACAGTTTACTCAATGCTGAGCTGGCAGATGAAGACATATCAATCTTGTTTGTGACACCGGTATCCAGACATATGAAGTTGAAAACTGGCACCTAGCAACGGGCTGAACAAAGCTAATGGAGGCAACGGGGTCTGCCCTTGACATTGTACAAAATTAACGGCTGGCCTGCCGCCGTGAATGTGCGGGAGAGCTATTGGCTGTATGTCGTGGTTGATCGCGCCACCAATCCGGTGCTCTACCGCGTGCAAGACCCGGCATTTAAACTGGCAGTTAAAAGTCATCAAAGATTTACCGTCAACATCTGTGACGTCATTCGAGAGGTGGAAAAGGAATCGCGTCAGTACGTAGCCACAACGGCCAACCTGACGCTTGTTAACCTCTACTGGAACATCGGGCGGGTTATTACCCAGGACATTCAGAAGAATGAGAAGCGGGCCGGTTATGGAAAACAGCTTCTCCAGGGACTGGCAGGAATATTAACAAGGGAGTATGGCAAGGGATTTTCTGTGAGCAATTTAAACGATATGAGGCGATTTTATGAATTATTTCAGATTCTACAGTCAGCGTCTGTAGAATCGACTCCCAACTCAATTTTACAGGCAGTGCCTGTAAAATCCGGTTTACCTCAAAAACGGCAGGCGGTGCCTGCCGAATCTGGTGGGCCTATCGGGATTGATTTCCAAAAACACGCCCACCTTGGCTGGACACATTATCGAACCCTTTTAGGAGTTCAGGACCATAGAAAACGGCGATTCTAGTGATTGGGGACGGGTATTGATATATTGATAAAGGATAGTATATCAATACCCGTCCCATAGTCTAGTCTACCCCTCCTGTCCCCATCGACCCCCATCGACCCCCCATCGACCACCATCGACCCCTCAGGCGCATCGTGTAACGAGAAATTTCGAATAAAGTCGATTTGTAATCGTTTTTCCAGCGCCGTAACTGTTTTTCTTGCCTGCCTGTGCGTGGCCGCACGCAGACAGGTTGAGGCGGAAATTCGTGGGCTGCGAGTTTTATAATTGTTTTTCTTGACATCTGCCATAATATAACGATAATTCTTATGTCGTAATCGTTTTACCGCCTGCCTGCCGAAGCGTCGGCGCAGGCAGGGAGGAAGCCATGGTTGAAAACGATCAGGATAAACCGACATACAGCCCCGCAGGGTATGCGGCGCTTATCGAGCGCTACGGCCTTGATGTCATCCCGAATTGGCACAAGTCCCTTGTGACAGCCAGCGGCATCCACCGGATAAATTCGCGCGAAGGTGTCATCGAGGAGGTCTACCCGTCCAAGTACTGGCCGGGGGACACGCTTGGCGACCATCTTGAATTCGCACTCAAGTATGATGGGACGAACCTCGCAATCCTCAGCATCTTGTTTCAAAAGGCAGGGGAGGAAGATATCTTTGAATATGTCCGGTCCAAACCGACCGGCAAGTATGCCAGGCGCTTGTGGTTCCTGTACGAGTTCCTGACCGGCAAAACGCTCCCGCTGGATGACCTGAAACAGGGCAACTACATCGACCTGCTCGAACCGGATGAATACTACACGGTCACGCCGGTCCGCCAGGTCCGGAGGCAACGGATCAACGATAACCTGCTCGGTGACCACCGGTTCTGCCCAACGGTTCGCCGCACGGATACCCTTCGCGACTTCGAAACCGCCGACCTGCCAGGACGCTGCCAGCAAGTGGTGGCCGGCTATTCTCCGGAATTATTGAAGCGGGCGCTCGGGTACCTTTATACCAAGGAGACGAAATCGTCCTTTGAGATCGAACATATCAAACCCACCTCGACCCGGACCGAGCGCTTCGTGGCCCTGCTTCAAATGGCGGAACAAGAGGACTTCTGCCGGAAACCGCAATTGATCGAGGTTCAGAATCGCATTGTCGATGCACGATTCCGCGATTCCGATTACCGGTCGAGCCAGAATTATGTCGGTGAGACGGTCGCCTGGCAGAAGGAAAGAATCCACTTCGCATGTCCGAAACCTGAAGACCTGCCCGACCTTATGGACGGCCTGACAGCCGCCCACGAGCGCATGAACACCGGAGGCGTGTCCGCGGTGATTCAGGCCGCCGCCATCGCCTATGGATTCGTTTTCCTGCACCCGTTCGAGGACAGCAACGGTCGAATCCACCGCTTCCTGATCCACAATATTCTCGCCCGACGAGGTTTTACACCCGAGGGCGTCATGTTTCCCATCTCAGCGTCCATGCTGAAAAATCCAGCCGACTATGACGCTTCTCTGGAAGCGTTCTCAAGGCAGCTCATGCCTTTGGTGGAATACTCGCTCGATGAAGACGGCCATATGACCGTTCATAATGATACGGCCATATGGTACCGCTATACGGATATGACGCCCCAGGCCGAGGCGCTTTTCCGTTTCATAGATCTGACTATCGATACGGAACTCGCCGGTGAATTGGCGTTCCTGGCCAACTACGACAAATCCAAGAAAGCCATCCAGGAGATCGTGGACATGCACGACCGGCGGATCGATCTCTTCATCCGTTTCTGCCTCCAAAACAACGGCCGACTCTCAGCACGGAAACGCGCGAGCCACTTCGATTTCCTGTCGGATGAAGAAATCGCTCGCATGGAACAGGTTGTTCAGTCCTCCTATGGAAACACCGCTATAAGCGATGAATGAAAAACCAGCGTTTTTGGACGGTTTTTGGGGACGGGACGGTTTTTGGGGACGGGTTTGACTATATTGACTTATCAAGCCCAATTAGTCCAGGATGTCCCTGAATAGACTCCCGAATAGACCCTTCATCCGAGCGCTTAACCCAACGGTTAGGCGGTTTATTAAAGGTATCCGGATCGGATTAGTTGATGTTAGCTAAGACCGAAAACGAAGAATGCCCAATATGGGAAAGAACGATATTTGCCAAGTTCGATAATCAAGAACTTAAGGCGGAATTAGAGAAGTGGGCAAACGATAATCGTTGCGAAATATATTGGGGAAGTTATGAACCGGATATTGTCGGCATACCTTATTTTGTGTCTATTATTGACAGAAATGTTTTGGGGTTAGAGGCTTGGGAATTGTATTTGGCATTTCAAAAAAATGACTTCACGCTAACCGTGCTTGGAGAGGAAATCGAAGTAAAAAGTGATGATCAAGAAGAAGGGGAACCAAATGATAACAGTGTATGCATAATTGTTGATGGGATCAGAAATATTGAACTTCCTAACAATGAAATAATTCTATGTATTGATTTGAAAGGTGAACACTCAATCCCCTGGATCATAAAGTCTGTCGATTTTGCAAAGAAACGGTTAAAGCGTAATTTAACCCATTGCTTAATATAGGAAAGAATGCAACCCATAACGGGCACCAGGCCCAACTAAAACAAGCCCATCTTCACGTAATCTTCTTCATCTAAGGGAAAACGGTCTTCTTCTGTCCAACCCTCCATATTCAAATCAGAGATAATGTGTTGTCTGGCGACCTTGCCCGCTTCTGCCCCAAATAGCGTCATGGCCTCTCGAATCCCCGCCTCGTGATGCCGTATTCTTCGATGTCTGGCACCGAGGCCCGATGCACCCATAAACTCATCAAGCCACTTGTGCACATCCTCGTAAGGCTTGCCGAAAAGTCTCATGCTTTCTTCACAGTGCTCTTCGAAAGTCATGTTTTGGCACCAGCAATCGAATCCTGGAGTGAAATATACTCCGCGCTTATTCCCCGTTCCAGAAAGTGGCTTTCGATCGTCTTCATAATGGAAATTATCTTGTCAGCCGCTGGCCCCTCCTTTCTTTGCCACCTTCCGACAGATCGCCCACATCATAGTCGATAAGTGTGACATTTTTGGTCACACTTACAAAAAAAAGCTGCGTGATGAAAAATGCGATTTGAAAATTCCATGTTTTTTTCATCGACTTGTGACCAATAATGTCACGCTTGCGATGTATGAAATTGCTAATGATGTCGTTCTGGTATCGGTGTCTCAAAACATGGGTTGTCAAAACACAGATGTCCTTGCAGTTTCGAAACCCACATTGCCCAGAATGCCACTGAAAGAAACTTGCCACGATCTTTACACGCGAAACGACCGATTTGAGTGAGGATATGTAACGCAAATCATAAGTTTTGTCAATGAATTGGCCCAACTTTTGGCAAGCCCGCCTTCTGGCAACCCTGAATCAAGATAAATGATTTGATTTCCACTGAGGAGTAGGTTATTATTAAAATAATCAATAAAGGGCCGTCTTTATTGGCGGCCCGGTTTCGTTCTGAGGGAAGATCCATTTGTCAAGAGTGGCAACCTGAAGTTTGGGACTATGAGAATTTTTTTGAAAGGAGGGTGTCACAA
>JAGMBW010000148.1 GCA_023129535.1 Desulfobacterales bacterium | reverse complement strand
TGAACCTTGAACCGATCACTTTAGTTTGTGGATTATGCCCGGCCCGTTTTCTTGAGAGACTCCTTGAACACGCTGTAGAACTCTTCGTTTTCCGCCAGGGATCGCTTTATGGCTTTTTCAAATTCATCTATATCTTTTAGATTGACTACCAGGTTGACACTCTCATTAAAGGCCGTCATGTTATCAGCAGTCCTGAAACCATCCGCCAGGAGGACCACAAAGATGTTCCGGCGGGTATTCATAGGAAGGTGCCCCAGGTATAGGAGCACGTGGTTTGATTCAGGCCCATCAAAGTTTTTGTCCAGAACAACCAGGTCAAAGACATGGAATCGCATATATTTCACGGCATCCCGGGCCGAGGCTGCCTTCGTTATATGGTAGCCCATTCCCTGGAGGGCAGAGCGTATCTTTTCTGTTACGCCCCCGTCTTGCTCGCAGATTAGAGCCGTCTCAACCCCTTCCTCCACAAAATCAAAGGGTTTTTCAGAGGCCTCATAGGTATCAGAGGTAACCTCATCAATGATGGTCTTCGGGGGTGTGGGCGGCGTGGCCACCTGGGCAGCGGGTCGGGTGTCAATCTCTATCTTGCCCTTGCATTTCGGGCACTTGAGGGAAACCACCTGGCCGGCAGGTAGCTTGTCATCTGCAATCTTGAATTTAGCATGACAGTTTTTGCACACGACTTCCATGACTAAACCCCTTTAGCTCAATTTGCGCTCTTTGCGTCCGTAGTCTGAATCGACTTCCAGTTCTTCAATGTCGGTCGTTTTTTCTCCGCGGGCACTCTTTACCCAGTCGATACCCCGGCCTACCACCCCTTTACGTGAGGCGTAGGCCATAGCGGTTTCTTCGGTGATAAGGCCTTTCTCGTAAAGTCCCGTGATGCACTTATCAAAGGTCGTCATGCCAAAGGCCTCGCCAGCCTCAATAATTTCATAAAAGGTCTTTCCCTCTGACTCGCCGTGAAGGATCGTGTCTTGCACTCTGAGGTTTGTCCCCATGATCTCAAAGGCACCCACACGACCTCCTCCTACCTTGGGAAGGAGCCTCTGGCAGGCAATCCATCGGATGGTGTCAGCCAATCGGATACGGATCTGATTCTCCTCTTCAATACTGAACATGCCCAGGATACGATTGATCGTCTGGCCTGCATCCACCGTGTGGAGGGTACTCATAACCAGGTGACCGGTTTCCGCTGCGCTCAGCCCGATTTCTACGGTTTCCCTGTCGCGCATCTCGCCCACGAGGATAACCTTTGGGGCCTGTCTGAGGGCCGCTCGCAACCCACTGGCAAAGGTATCAAAGTCGGTTCCCATCTCCCGTTGATTAAACGTGGCAGTCTTCTGGGGATGCTGATATTCCACGGGATCCTCAAGGGTTACCACGTGAACCGATTTTTGTTCGTTGATCTCATTTAATACAGCCGCAAGCGAGGTCGATTTACCACTTCCTGTGGCCCCGGTCACTAAGATAATGCCGTTTTTCTCCTCTACCATCTTGGAAAATGCCTCAGGGAGTTTCAGTTCCTTTAAGGTGGGGATTTTGGTCTCCAGTTTCCGCAGTACAATGGAATAATTGCCTCTTTGTGAAAACACGTTCACCCGAAAACGAGCCTTGCCGGCGAGTTGATATGACATGTCGCATGAGCCTTCGTTCAGCAGGGTCTCTGTCAGGCGCCTGTCCCTGTTGACGAGGTTCAGGGCAAAGCTTTCAGTTTGAAAGGGCGTCAGTTCATCGACAGGGGGCTCCATATCAACCTTGGTCAAAGCACCGGAGCTTTCTACCTGAAATGGCTTGCCCACGGTTATGTTCAGGTCAGATACGTTCTTGTGGGAGTCAAGCATCCTGGTCAGGATATGGTCTATCTCTTGTTTTCTCATGGCATCCCTCTTGAAAGCTGAAAGCTAATCATGCTTCTGTAAAATCGGTAGGGGGTGTCTTCAACAGGGCTCGGAATCTGCTTTTGTCATTGGCCTTAGCGTACGCCTCATCCGGGCTGATCCATCCCTTATTAACTAAAGCCATAATAGAGTCGTCCAGAAGCAGCATCCCGTATTTCTTACCCGTTTGCACCATGGAAGGGATCTGATAGGTCTTCGCTTCCCGGATCAGGTTGCGTACCGCAGGTGTGGCAATGAGGATTTCCAGGGCCGCGCAGCGTCCTTTCTTGTCGATCCGCTTGAAAAGAACCTGGGCTATTACAGCCCTGATCCCATCTGCCAGGGTGGATCGTATTTGCTCCTGCTGATCGGCTGAAAAAACCTCGATCACCCGGTCTACGGTCTTGTGAGCACTGGTGGTATGCAGAGTGCCAAAGACGAGGTGGCCCGTAGAGGCTGCCTCAACAGCGAGGGAGATGGTTTCAAGGTCTCTCATCTCACCCACCAGGATAATGTCCGGGTCTTCACGAAGGGCGCCGCGCAAGGCAGCTCCAAACGATTTGGTATGAGTGCCTACCTCCCTGTGATTAACCACACAGTTCTGGCTTTTATGGACAAATTCAATAGGATCTTCAACAGTAATGATGTGATCTTTTCGGGTCTTGTTTGCCTGGTCGATAATGGCCGCCAGCGTTGTGGATTTGCCACTCCCTGTTGGGCCGGTGACCAGCACCAGGCCCCGGGGCAGCGACGCCAGCTTCGATACGACGGGCGGTAGGCCCAACTGATCAACCGTGAGGATATCGCTGGGAATTTCTCGAAAGACCGCGCCAATACCGTATTTTTGCATAAAGAAATTCGCTCGATAGCGCGCAAGGCCAGGAATCTCATAACCAAAATCCACATCGCCGGTCTCTTCAAATACCTTGACCTTGTCTTCAGGCGTAATTTCATAAAGCATGCCCCTGAGGTCATCATTGTCCAGGACCTTATACTTGACCCTCTCTATATCGCCGGTAATCCGGAGCATCGGTGGCTGACCTGAAACCAGGTGGAGGTCTGACGCCCCCTGCTCATTCATTAATTTGAAAAAAGCATCAATCTTGGCCATGAGATCTCCCCCCTAACATCCCCATGAGATATTTCAGCTTTTACTTCTTATAGCAATCTTGCTGCCAGTCTCGTCAGGGTGTCTACTACAAATATCCGCAAAAATATAATAATAAATAACACGATGATAGGAGAAAAGTCGATACCGGTAAACCCGAAGGGAACCCATCTCCGCACGCGATACAGCACCGGTTCTGTTATATTGTGGATAAAGCGTACAATGGGGTTGTACGGATCAGGGCTCACCCAGGAAAGCACAGCTCGTGCGATTACAATCCACATGTAAAATATTAAAGCATAGTCCAAAACTGTGGCAAGTGCACGTAGAAAATTCCCAATAACGAACATGATTCCCCTTCAGCAGGCACAAAAACGGCTTCGCCCCGCGGCGGCCGCTACCGCAGGACACAAGCCCCGTCTGCTTCCTTATTATCCAAAAATACCGATGATTGCAACTCTAAAGTCAAGTTATACAATCGCTTCGCGATTTTATGTAACGCGGCTTCGCCGCTTGAAAAGGTGAAAATGACCTCAATTCTTATATTATTATCATGGCAAACAGGTCTTTACAACTTGAAATTCCCTGCCCTTCGTTTAGAAACGTACCTGAAGTCCGACCCCAAAGAGGAACCAAAGAGCGAAAGATCGGTTCTATGGGGCATAGTGACAAGGATGCTGGAAAATTTGTGAGGAAAATCTGAGGCATGAATCAGAAATCATAAGCTTATTTTTCTTGGTATTTTTCCCTCGACATTTAGATTTAACTTAAATATTATTTTCGCCTGGGCGCTCTGCGCCCTTACCTGCCTGCCACCCGCCTGCCATCGCCAGGTACAGGACGCAGCTGTAAAGGATAGAAACTATGAGGTTTAGAAAATATTTCGACATTGAAAATAGTTATCGCAAAAAGTTTCTTGATATTATTGCTGTGGAAAAATTAGACAAAGGCGAATTTGTTGTCCAGGAAAAGGCGCATGGCGCCAATCTTTCTTTCTGGTATGACGGAAAGGATCTGAAATCTGCCAAGAGGAGCGGTTTTATAAAGGATAACTTTTATGACTATAAGCCGGTTGAAAGCAAAAACAGGGAAAAAGTCAAAAAGCTCTATGCGATTTTAAAGCAAGAAGGCTGCGATTTTAGTGAGTTGGCTGTATATGGTGAATTAGTCGGCGGAACATATCCTCACAAGGATGTGGAAAAGGATACTTCTGCCACAAGAATTCAGAAAGGCATTTTTTACACACCGCACAACGCATTTTACGCCATCGATGTGGCGGTAGACGGCCAATTGCTCGATATCGATAAGTTCAACCAAGTCATGGAGAAGGCCGGTTTTCTGTACGCAAAAACGATTTTCAGGGGCACATTTGAAGAATGCTTGAAATGTTCAAATAGGTTTCCTTCTCAGATTTCCGTATGGCTGGGGCTTCCCGAACTCGAAGATAACATATGTGAAGGCGTTGTGATAAAATCGGTAATTCCCCAATTTCTTAGTGATACAACGAGAGTAATTCTTAAAAACAAGAATGAGAAATGGGCGGAAAAAGCAAAGGCAAGAGATAGGCCAAAAAAGCCTCAGATGACATTGTCTGCAAAAGGCGAGGAACTATTTGACGAGATGGAGAGTCTTATCACAGAAAACCGGCTTCGCAACGTATTATCAAAAATCGGGCCGATTGAGCAAAAGGAATTCGGCAAACTCATACAACTTTTTTCAAAAGATATACTTGAAGAGTTTTTCAAAGACCACCTCGAGGAATATAATGGACTTGCAAAAAAGGAGCGGAAGCAATTGACACGCAAACTGAGTCAGAAATGTGCGGAGCTGATACGCCTTAATTTCATGAACATCGTTGATGGAGAATTTTAAGACAACTCGAACCATGTCGCTAAGGAGGCCTGATGGCGCGCTTTCGCAAGCTTAAGTCCCAGGTTTTTGGCGTCTTGGGAGCCCCCGACTGGGAGGATAGGTTAGAGTCGCTGCTGGCGCTTCCCCCAAAACAGCTCATAGGCCCTCTTTTTTCTTGCCTGCATCACCCGCCCGAGATCAAATGGCACGCTGTTACGGCCTTCGGCCTGCTCGTCCCTCGGATGGCGGAACAAGCCATAAGTGACGGCCTGGCCGTGATGCGCCGGTTCCTGTGGAACATGCAGAGAAATTCCTCCAATTCCGGGTGGGGGATGTCCGAATCCATGGGCGAGGTCATGGCCCAAAGCGAACGTCTGGCCAAAAGATTCCATAAGCAGCTCATCTCCTACATCCAGAACCCCGACTGCTTCGGCTCCGGCAACAATTACATAGAACATCCGCAGCTTCGGCAGATGGCGTACTGGGGTCTGGGGAGGCTCTCCCAGGCACGGCCCAAGTTCACGGTCAAAGCCGTGCCCGACCTGCTTCAGGCCCTGCCCGGGGAAGGCGACGCTTCTAAGGGGCTCATCTGCTGGACTCTTGGCTCCCTCAGGGCCAAACAGGCCCAAAGCGCCCTGGAAGAACTCGTTGACTCCACAAGCGAAA
>JAGMBW010000147.1 GCA_023129535.1 Desulfobacterales bacterium | reverse complement strand
GATAGATGTTTTGAAAATTGCGCTCGAGAAATAAAAAAATAAAAAACTATCACGAAAGCACGAAAAATTGAAAACACGAAAAATAATGATATTTGATTTCCGGATATTGTTTCGTGTTTTCGTACTTTCGTGTTTTCGTGATTAATTTTGAATGGTTTCCTAACCGCACAGCTCGCAAAATGCCAAAATTAGAATTGCTGTCCGTCTCAAAATCTTGTTGACAAGGGCGAAATGGGTTGATAGAAACGCCGAGATTTTTGTTGATGGAAAGGGGGTGATTCCGATGGATTGTACAACTGTAAAGCAAGGGTTGGAGTACGTCTTTATGACCAAGAAAGGTTGTTCCTTTAATGGCGGCGTTTGCCACCAGATTGTGGAGGAATGCCATGGATGTAGCCGGGCTTCAGAGTTTCCTTCTGGCTGGTATTGCACGGCCTGTCCGGATCCTTCGGTCAAGTGGAAAAATGGAAATTGCAACTTTGCCACCCATGTTACGAAGGAACCCCAGATCAAGAATTCCAAGATCAATCCGCTCAAGGCCTCCAAGAGAAAGACACACTGAGTTTGAACAGCAGTGGTCAGTGGTCAGTTTCCTGATGCCCGATGCCCGATCCCTGATTCCGGATACGTTCTATCTCTCCTTAAACCAAATGGAATGTTTTGACCGGTATCAGGAATCCGGCATCCGGCATCGGTTACTGACTTCACTGACCACTGACCACTGACCACTGACCACTGACCACTGTTTAAACCAGCTTGCCAAGGGCATCCTCTATCCTATCAAGCCCCTCCTTGATTGTTTCAAGACCTGTTGCATAGGAAAACCTTATAAAGTCGTCATCCCCAAACGCGATTCCTGGTACCAGAGCCACCCGTGCTTTGGCTAAAAGGTACTCACAAAGATCAGCGGAGCCCTTTATCGTTGTTCCTTCTGTGGTGGCATTGAAATAATAGCTGACATTGGGAAACCCGTAGAAGGCCCCGCCAGGCACGTTGCAATGCACCCCTGTCATCACATTCAATCGCTGTACCAGGTATTTTCGCCGCTCGTCAAAGGCGCGGACCATGGCCCGGATAGAATCCTGTGGTCCCTTCAAGGCCGCAACCGCTGCCTTCTGTGCGATGGAATTGGGATTTGACGTGCTCTGGCTCTGGATCTTAGCCATCCCTGCAATGATTTCACGCGGTCCGGCCCCATATCCGATGCGCCAGCCCGTCATGGCATAGGTCTTGGATAGCCCGTTCAAAACAACGGTCCTCGATTTTACCTCGTCACTGACCTGGGCAATGCTTGAAAAAGGTCTATCGTCAAAAATCAATTTTTCGTAGATTTCATCTGAAAGGACCCAAATATGATGTTTTAAGATCACTTGAGCCAGGCCCTCCAGCTCGGATTCGGTGTAGACCGAACCGGTGGGATTGGAAGGGCTGTTGAGAATCAGCAGTTTCGTTTGCGGTGTGACGGCCCTCTCCAGGGATTCTGGCGACAATTTAAAATCCTCTATTTCCTCTGTTTCAACAATCACAGGATCTGCACCAGCGAGAATCACAACCGGTGGATAGGATACCCAGTATGGGGCCGGGATGATCACCTCATCGCCTGGGTTCAACAATGCCTGGGCCAGATTGTATAGCACATGTTTTCCCCCGCAGGAAACCATGACCTCGTCACGTTCGTAAGAAAGGCTGTTGTCGGACCGGAATTTTTCTATAATCGCATCTTTCAGCTCAGGGATGCCACCCACGGCCGTATATCGCGTAAACCCCTCTTCCATGGCACGCACGGCCTCTTCCCTGATGTGCCTGGCGGTATCAAAATCGGGCTCACCTACCCCGAAGCTAATCACATCAATGCCCGCAGCTCTCATGGCGAGGGCCTTTGCGTTCATAGCCAGGGTTGGCGATGGCTTGATAGACTTCATTCGTTCCGATAAAAACATTGCGCCCTCCTCTTCAGGGTCTAATCATGAAGGATGAATTTCTTGATTACGGCCTTGTTATATGCGCTATAGATATCCCTGCGGGTCAGAGTTCCTAACAGTTGGGATGGGTTATCTGGCGACACAACGGGTAGGATAGAAAAATCTTTTAAGGTGATTTTTTCCATAGTATTGTAGAGATTGTCATTAAGTGACACTGTAACTACCTTTGTAGTGGCGATCTCTTTGGCCACCACCAGATCTCTCAGACTCTCATCAAACACCACGTCGTGATAATCAACAAACGTGAGTATACCTGTCAGATCACCCTCACTGTTCACAACAGGAAAGCTGTTATATTTGCTTTTGGATATCTTTTCGGCTAATCTGCCTAAGGTCATATTCTCGGGTATGGTTTCCACTTCAGGATTCATGACATCTTTAACAGATATTGACTTTAAAACATTCACCTCTTTTCCTGCCTTGATGTTTACCCCCCTCCTTGCCAGCTTTAGGGTATAGATAGAGTCCGTTAATAACTGGCCACTTGCCAGGGAGCCTATGATACAGGCGATCATAAGGGGAAGGATAATCTTGTAGTCACCCGTCATCTCAAAGAGAATCAATATTGCGCTTAACGGTCCATGAGTTGTCCCGCTCACTACTGCTCCCATACCTACAATGCTATAGGCACCGGGAGAAGCTGTTACTTCAGGAAAGATATGGTGAACCACGGTCCCGAAAAATCCCCCCGCCATGGCTCCCATGAAAAGTGAAGGGGCAAAGATACCGCCAGAACCTCCTGAACCAATAGTAATGGATGTAGACAGGATTTTAAATGCGACCAGAAGGAACATGACCCACCAAGACAGCTTCTGCATTAGAGACAGATCAATGGCCGGATAACCTACACCCAGAACATGGGGGAAAAGAAGTCCCATGAGACCCAGCATCAATCCGCCTGTCACAGGCTTCAAATAGTCGGGGATTTTCAGGTTATCGAAAATGTCTTCTGCCCGATAAAGCAAGGTAGTGAAAGTCACGGCAACTAAGGCACAGAAAAGACCCAGGATAACATACAGGGGAAGTTCCCAGGCGCTGACCAGTTGGTAGGCAGGGACAATAAATGCTGGTGAATCCCCGAGGAAATGGCGTGAAACAACCGTGGCTGCAACAGAGGAGATAACAATGGGGCTGAAAGTGGCCAGGCCAAAATCACCAAGGACGATTTCAAGGGCGAACATGGAACCGGCAATGGGAGCATTGAAGGTGGCCGCAATGCCGGCTGCGGCCCCGCAGCCCACCAGGGTCCTGACACGTTCAGCTGAAACCCTGAGCACCTGGCCTATGCTCGAACCAATAGCAGATCCAATTTGAACAATCGGTCCTTCCCTTCCAGCCGAGCCCCCGGTGCCGATACAGATAGCAGATGCCAGAGACTTGACAAAAACGACCCGTTTTCTGATCATACCGCTTCTCAGGGTAACAGCTTCCATGACCTCTGGAACACCATGACCCTTGGCCTCTCTGGCCAGGAAATAGACAAGACAACCTACCACCAACCCCCCAAGAGCGGGAATCCACATCCTGAAATACCATGGCGTAGCCCGAGCCAGCTCAAGCAAATTGCCCTCAGACCCGTAAGAGACCGCCTGAAAGAACTCTATAAGATACCGAAAACCGATCGCTCCAAAACCACCGGCTATCCCCACAATAGCAGCCAGCGCGGCCATGATGGTATGTTCGTTGGTTATTAACAGGTTTAAAATTGAGTGTTTTCTAGAAGATCGATGCTTCACTTGTTTTAGGTCAGATATCTTGACCCTATGGTGTGATTTGTGGATTTTGTCTTTAAACGTATTTGACCTCTTCTAAGCAAAGCCCGTGGGCAGGGGCTGTTGCCCCGGCTTGTTTGCGGTCCTTTGATATCAGAATATCTTTAAAGGCTTCTGGCGAAATTTTCCCCAATCCCACATCAACAAGGGTCCCCACGATGTTTCGTACCATGTGCCGCAGGAACCCGTCGGCCTCAATACGAAAAACCACGTAACCATCCCTATCCTTTGGCGCAAGGTTGCGCCTTGCGGCTTGACACGAAGTGCCTCTTTTTAAGCCGTCAAGGCGCAACCTTGCGCCAAAACATTGCACCTCGTGTCCTGTCAAGTTGACATTTATGATGGTCCGCACACCACTGGATCGAGGGCTGCCGGCTGCCTCAAAGGCTGAAAAGTCGTGTTGCCCCTCCAGGCAAAGTATAGCTGTTCTGATCGCCTCGAGGTCAAGGCGTTTTTTGACATGCCACGCATACTGTCTAAAAAGGGCAGCCGGGATCGGGCGATTCAAGACGCGGTAATCGTAAACCTTGCTCCGAGCATCGTATCGCGCATGAAACGTCTCATCAACGGTTGCACAATCTTTGATTACAATATCTGAAGGAAGAAGGCTGTTCAGGCCTCTTGCAAAGATATCAGATGTCAGACGGGTCTCCACGCGAAAGTTCGCCACCTGGCCTGTGGCATGTACGCCGGCATCGGTTCGTCCAGATCCGATCAGCGTGACGGACTGTCCTGTCATGGTCTTCAGCGCATCCTCTATGGTCCCCTGAATCGTACATGTATTGCTCTGGCTTTGCCAGCCGTGATAGCCCGTGCCGTCGTATTCGATAATAAGTTTGAAATTTTGCAATAGTCCCTTAGTTGTAAAATTCGTGTTTTTTCTGGCAGAAAATTTAAAAATAATCACGAAAACACGAAAGGTTGCCCGCCCTGGCGCGACTTGCTTGAATCAGGCTACTAAGAGTTTATAAGCCAGGTCTGGGCCAGGGAAAGCACGAAATAGAAAAGTAAAGGATTTTCGTGTCTTCGTACTTTCGTGCTTTCGTGATAAAAATTCTTTTTTGGGTTCCGGGTTGTCTGATTGTCTGGGTTAGCCACTTTGGTTCACTTTTTCAAATAGGAAATGGGATCTGATCCAGGCCTGCTGTCTCGGCAAATCCGAGCATGATATTCATATTCTGGACAGCCTGACCAGAGGCCCCTTTCACCAGGTTGTCGATGGCCGAGATCAGGATCAGGTGTTTGGTCCGCTCGGCCACCTGAAATCCTATATCGCAGTAATTGGTGCCTCTTACATACATGGTGTTAGGAAATGTGCCCCTCGGACAGATCCGGACAAAAGTTTTATCTTCATAAAAGGCGTCAAGATAGGAAGCCACGTCCCGGGTCGAGACAGCTTCTTTCAATCCCACGTAAATCGTGGTTAGAATCCCCCTTGTCATGGGCACCAGGTGGGGCGTGAAAGTGATGTGGACCGTTTGGCCTGAAAAGAGGCTCAGGACCTCGTCCATTTCCGGATTATGGCGGTGCTCGGCAACTTTGTATGCCTTAAGGCCTTCATTCACCTCACAAAAATGTGTAGCCAGGCTGACCGAACGCCCGGCCCCGCTGGTCCCTGACTTGGAATCTGCAACAATGCTGCCAGAGTCAATAAATGGGGCATTGATTACTGGCAACAAGGGAAGAAGGACGCCTGTGGGATAACAACCCGGGTTCCCAACCAGAGAGGCCCCCTTAATATCATCAAAATAAACTTCAGGAAGCCCGTAAACCGCTTTTTTAAGCGAATCCTGAGCATGATGGGGCTGATACCAGGCCTCATACAGGGCCGGGTCCTTGAACCTGAAATCCGCGCTCAGGTCAATAACCTTTTTCCCTTGATCAAGGAGTCTGGGCACCACCGCCATGGACGTCTTGTGCGGTAGTGCTGTGAATATGACGTCAGCCGCCCTGGATACAGCCTCTTGTGAAAAGGCCTCGCACGTCAGATTCACAGTCCCGACCATGGCAGGATAGACATCGGAAAAGGGTTGTCCTGCATATCGGCGAGAGGTAATCATCGTGAGTTGTGCATACGGATGGCCCGACAAGATTCTTACCAGCTCCGCACCGGAATAGCCTGTTCCACCAATAACTGCCACGTTGACCATGTTCCCTCCACAAGAGATTGTCGATTGTTGATTGTTGATTGTTGATTTATGATTTATGATTATCGATTGAGGATTGTCAATTGTCAATTGAGGATTGTCAATTGTTGATTGTCAATTGTCAATTGTTGATTGTTGATTGTTGATTGTTTTTCAATCATCAATCGTCAATCATCAATCATCAATCATCAATCCAGGGTCAATCGTCAATCATAAGAGGAGGGTGTTATGAAAAGGCTGGGTAAAAAGATTGGCTTTGTTGGGGCGGGAAACATGGGGGAGGCTATGATCAATGGTCTCATCCAATCAGGGCTGTGTGAACCGACCCAGATCTGGGCCAGCGACGTACGGGAGGCACGTCTTCGTCAACTCAAGGATACCTATAAGATCCACATCACCGGGGAGAATACAGAGCTTTTTGACCAGGTGGATATTCTTATCCTTGCGGTGAAGCCCCAGCATATGGATGAGGTTCTCCAGGGTCTCAGCAGCACTTTTCCCCAGACCATAAAGGGGGTAAAACTCATCATCTCCATTGCCGCCGGTATACCCATAAAAAAGATCGAAGGGCATCTTTACAGCCCGCTGGATGAAAATTCAAAGGGACTTCTTCCCATTGTCCGTGTCATGCCCAACACGCCAGCCCTTGTCCGGGCCGGGATGGCCGGCATGAGCGGCAACCGATATGCAAGGGAGACCGATATGAGTGAGGCGGGTGCAATCCTGGAAGCCATTGGGAAGGTGATTGAGTTTGAGGAGGAAGACATGGATGCGGTGACGGCCCTGAGCGGTTCAGGCCCCGCTTACATTTTTTATGTGATAGAGTCGCTTGCGCAAGCTGGGGCCGAGCTTGGACTCAGACCCTCACACGCCATGACTCTGACCATCGAGACCATCAAGGGATCAGTAAAACTCATGGAAGAGACCGGTGAGGCTGCAGCCTCCCTTCGAAAAAAAGTGACATCCAGAGGCGGTACCACTGAAGCTGCACTTGCGGTGCTGGAAAGCCACCGCGTGAAGGAGCATTTCGTGGAAGCGCTTCGAGCTGCGGCCCGCCGATCTAAGGAGTTGAGTCAGCTCTAACATTTCGGATTTGCGGCTTACGCCTTGACACGAAGTGAAGCTGTGCGCCAACACAGTACGGATTTTAGATTTGGGATTGTAATTAGCGCAGGGTTGCGCCTAGCGGCTTGAGAACATTACACTTCGTGTCCGCAATCCGCAATCCCAAATCAAAAAACGTCCGGGGGGCACAATCAGGTCAAGAACTTAAACTTACACCATGCTGTGGAAACGCCGGCGGACCCAAAGCCGATGAGGGCATTAACGTTGTTCTTTAGCTTTCCCTCTTTCAAGGCGCAAGCCATGGCCAGTGGCACGGATGCAGAGACCGTATTTCCAAATCGCTTGTGGGTGTTATAGCCCTTGTCTTCGCCCAGGTTGCACGATTTGATGACTTTCTCGCTCATGGAATCACTTGCGGCATGGCTGAAAACGATTTCGTGGTTGAAACTGTTCAGTACAGCGTCTTCCCGGTAATGCTTGCACAGCCTTGAGAAAACAAATCGAAAGATCTTTTCCCCATACGAGAAGAATCTGAGGGGTTCAATCTCGTTCCTTAGCTCCCCATCGCTGTATTCGCTCAAATGCGGCAGCGGTATCTTGCACAGTTGATGCTGGGCTCCCCATGTCCTGAAGGTAGCGTAGTATTCGTCGTTCTCCCCTGAGCCACTGACAATTGTGGCCGTTGCGGCCTCGCCAATGGTAAACGTGGGGAAATTGAATTCAAGGTCCTTGATAGACTTGAACTCAAAATTAGCATATTCTCGAAAGTTGAACTCACAGTTCAGGATCATGATATTCTTGTACGTGCCAGTCTTGAGAAATGAATGGGCCACATGAATCGCCCTGAGCCAGCTCGCGCAGGCATCCAATATGTCAAAGCACGTGGCTTTGTCGAGCTTGAGTATTTTCTGAAAAACGTTGGCCGTTGCAGGTTCGATATACCCTCTGCCAATGCCCACATAGATCAACAGATCGATATCTCTTGGAGACATGTCAGCCGACTCCAGGGCCCTCTTGCCTGCTTCAATGCCAAACTGAATGGCCCGTTCATTTTTGGCCCTGTGGTATCGTACCTCGGTGACTGATTTCTTGAACAGCTCGTCAAGCCTGAATGCCAGCAAGTCCAGTGCCTTCTGTGTCAGATAACGCGCACTCCTGGAAATAATCTGCTGGATAATTTCCGCATTGGTTACAACCTTACTGGGAACCGCATATTCAATCGCACAGTATCTCATCGGATCTTCCTCTATAGTATTTCGGATTTGCGCCTCACGCCACTCATGTCCACGGCCATACCGTGGACATCTTGCACGGCACTGCCTGTATCGTTTTCGCCCAGATCAACAAACATAATAAATAATATGCACGCGCTTTTCAAGCGTTTTTTTCACCCGATTGAAGATTCCCTTTGTGCAAAGTTTTCTGTCCAGTATCTACCGACCATACATAAAGCGGATATAGCTCCTACGCACTCGATGAGCTCAGGGAGAGATATCCTTTGGTTAAATCCGCCTAAGTGTGGCCCGGTATAGACCGTGATATCTTCAACTCCTTTTTTGAAGCCCTTTGTTTCGTGTTTAGAGTATCCTCTCTCTTCCAAGAACTTTCTAAACTCTTCATCTGACATCTGTTTTTGGTCCACAACCCTCAATATCTCTTCCATATAGCGATCTACACCCATCTCTTCGATCATGCGGCAGGTCAGTTCGTCAAGATCAAAAGGGACTTCCCCGGTGAATTCTGTTCCTACAAAGCCATGGTAATAACTAAGAAAAATTCCCTGGATCAGCTCCTTAAGAAATTGCCTGTCAAAAAGATCTCGAGCATCCACCGGATTGCCTTGCCTGTCAAGTCCAACTCTTCTCCTGTCTTTATTACGAAAATAACTGCCTGCCACCAGTAACAGGCTGAATATCTGGGTGCCAATATGGCTGTAAAGTTTTCGACTGAGGCCCTTGAAGGGAATGAAGTGTTCGAAGTCCCTTATGCCTGTCATGCCAAAATTGGGATAGCAACAGGAATCAAGCCACCTGTCAAGCCTTCCCCCTCGCGACCACTCATATAAGCCATGATCTGCTCTCCTATGTCTTTGAGCCCGGTTATGAAAAAGCGGAATAGGAGCGGAATGGACAATGCCCGAGGAGGTCAGTTTTCCCAACAACCATGCATTTCTTAATATAACCTCCCTGAATCCCTCCATAGTCAGTTGTCTTTCTCTTCTACGCTCGTTGGGATAGGCGAAATAATCCTTATGGGCTACAAAGCCAACGGCGTAACCCCCTGGATGCAGATCTATTGCCCCAGGCATCCTTACCGGCACATTCTTTAGCCTGAACAGATAGCTGCCCTCAATCTTTATGGCCACGGGAATATCAAATCTTACACCAAACGCATAGCCTCCTGAACACAAATGTTCCATCCAGACTGCTTCTCGGCACATATATTGAGCAGAATGTTCGGTGCAGGCCAATTTCACAACCAACAATCTATTTCCATTGTCAATGGCAAGAACCAGGCTCCTTCCAATGAGTGAAGGCGCATTACAATTTGTGATGCCGCTTTCTTCCAATATATCCTGCCATTTCACACGGGGTACATGCCCTATTGTCTCTTCACTGACCTGTGGGCCATGAATGGAAATGGGAAGAGAACCGAGGGCATTAGCAGCCGCTCTTTGCGCATCGCCCACGGCCGTGCCAAGCACATCCTTCAAGACAGACATGGCTTTATCAGCCAGGGATTCCGCCGTGGTACGGACGACAATGGAAGTTAGGGCGTCAGCAGCTTCACTATACAGGGAAAGGGATTGCGTTTGATGAGAGAACTCTGAATTCTTAAGAACCTCTTCCAGGGCCAGGATTGTCTCTGACGCGATAATCCCGGGATGGGTTCGAATAAGTTCTTGTAGATCACGAACAGCCAAATAACTGGCCGTAAAGTCAAGGCCTTTCGTCTTTGGAGCGTTTTCTACGGTAGCCTCCTCTCTGTTTGTACCTAGCGTGAGTTTATCACGATTGGA
>JAGMBW010000146.1 GCA_023129535.1 Desulfobacterales bacterium | reverse complement strand
AACAGGCGTTTGCCCTTGTTATGCCCAATATAACCACAGCCGATATCGAAGCGGCATGTAACAGTGCAGAAAGTGGTCTCAAGAAAGCTGCTCGCATTCTTCTGGCAGCCGAACAAGCGGTTTCCATTCAAATGCCCCAAGATGCCCGTGCTGCCCTTCAACGGATTGCGGCCTCGGATAACTCGATATACACCTTAAGATAATGTTTTTGGGGTTCACGATGGTTTTGTCATCAAAGAAGCGCCGAAGTGAATCGACGCAGAATTGAGGAATTCAGGAATTGCGGATTGAGGAATTGAAGGTAGTTTATTGATTTTAATTCCTAAATTCCTAAATCTGACACGACACTTTGAGAACAAGTCTATTTGTGATCTCTTGAGGATTTGAAGACCCAAAATGTTTATCTGAGAATCTATAGCATAAAGAAAGCTACATGGAGGTCTTGATATGAAAATAACCAGTCTGGATAGGATCCAAAAGGTAAAGGTAAAAATGGAGGGTGCAAAGGACGCATGGAAGCAGATTCCCATATCAAAGAACGATGGTTCACCCATATTTTCCTTTCGTGTATTTACAGTCGAACCGAACGGTTACACCCCGTATCATAAACATCCCTACGAACATCTGAATTACATCATAGAGGGTCATGGCACCCTGGTCACGGAAAACGGGGAAGAACGGGAGGTAAAAAAGGGCGATTTCGCTTTGGTTCTCCCTGACGAAAAACACCAATACAGGAACAAATCGGCAAGGGAGCCCTTAATCATGATTTGCGCGGTTCCCAAGGAGTACGAATGAGCCGTTATCTTTTACCGGAGGTGAAAAATGAAAGTAAGCCGGGTTTCCGAGATGAGAGCACTGGATAGGACTGCCATAGAAAAATTTGGCATCGTGGAAGAACTCTTAATGGAAAACGCGGGCGGAGCCGTTTACTTTGCTCTATTAAAAGAATTCGGTACCAAAGACAAAAAGTTTCTCGTCTTCTGCGGTATTGGCAATAATGGAGGGGACGGATTTGTTATTGCGAGAAAGATCCACTCCAATGGTGGAGCGGTTAAGGTTTTCATCTTAGGAGACCAGAGTAAATTCAAGGGTGCAGCGAAACTGAACCTCGACATTGTATCCCGGCTGCCCATAGAAGTCCGCCAGCTTGAATCCATCGAATCGATGAAAAGGGATGTTTACCATTGCGACGCCATTGTGGACGGCATTTTTGGTACAGGCCTTACACGGGATGTTGGGGGACTGTACCGGGAAGTCATGGAATTGGTCAATGGAAGCGGAAAAACAGTGTTTAGTGTTGACATTCCCTCCGGTGTCCACGGCGATACGGGTAAAATAATGGGTATAGCGTTGAAAGCTCATTACACCGTGACCTTTGGACTTCCGAAGATCGGAAATATGCTTTTTCCGGGATATGACCTGTGCGGAAAATTGTATGTCACACACATATCCTTCCCTCCATCGATATACGAAGATTCAATAAAAGTGGAGATCAATCATCCCGCGAAACTTCCACCGAGGGACCAAAATGCTCATAAAGGAGATTTTGGCGAGGTTCTATTTATTGGGGGCGCCTCCAGCTACTTTGGGGCGCCATATTTTGCGGCCCTATCATTCATGAAAGCAGGGGGCGGATATTCCCGCCTTGCTGCACCCGAATCCATGACGCCGTTTATCGCAAATAAGGGAAGCGAGATTGTTTTTGTTCCTCAGAAAGAAACAAGCGCAGGAAACCTGTCCATTGAGAATAGAGGGGCATTACTGGAGCTGTCAGAGAGAATAGACATGGTGGTTCTGGGTCCTGGTTTGTCTCTGGAGGAGGAAAGCCAAGAACTGGCAAGGGAACTGGCAAAGCAAATTAACAAACCGCTGCTTATAGACGGTGACGGAATTACCGCGCTGTGCAAGGATTTACAAATTGTAAAAGAAAGGAAAGCGGAGACTATTCTTACGCCTCATTTAGGCGAGATGTCCAGAATTACGAAAATGACGGTACGCGAAATAGACGCCAATAAAATAGATATCCTGCAGCGCACCGCCAACGAATTGAATGCCATGATCGTCTTAAAAGGCGCTCATTCGCTGATAGGATATCCTGATGAAAGCGTTTTTATCAACATGAGCGGCAACGCCGGTATGGCAACGGCAGGGTCAGGTGATGTCCTGACGGGGACGATTGCTGCCATGTTCGGCCTCGGACTATCCGTTCAGGATGCAGTAAGAAAGGGTGTGTTCATTCATGGCTTTTCCGGAGATCTGGCCGCTGAAGATAAAGGTCAAGACGGAATAACAGCCCAGGATATACTCGATTATTTACCTCTTGCCATGAAGTTGGATCGGGAAGGCCTTGATGAAAGCCTCAGGGATCGTTATGTAGGGGCACGCACTCTATGATCAGTGGTCAGTGGTCAGTGGTCAGTGGTCAAATATCAAGTGTCATTATTTGTCATTCGTTCTGCGTGGCCACATCATGCTCCCGCAGCCTTGAAGGCCGCATTCACAATTGCCTGGGCCTCTTCTTGAATCTTTCTCAAGTGCTCCTTTCCTTTGAAGCTCTCCGCGTAAATCTTGTAGATGTCTTCCGTGCCTGACGGCCGGGCCGCAAACCAGCCGTTTTCAGCCACGACCTTAAGGCCGCCGATGGGGGCGCGGTTGCCCGGCGCGTGGGTGAGTTTGGCGGTGATGTTTTCTCCGGCCAGCTCTCTTGCCGAAACCATATCAGGGGAGAGATTTCTGAGAACCGCTTTCTGGTCGGGCGTTGCGGGTGCGTCGATACGTTCGTAAACCGGCTTTCCGAATTTCGATTCCAGGTCCTTGTACAGCTCGTCCGGGTGGCGCTCTGTCTTAGCGATGATCTCGGCGGCCAGAAGATCCATGATGATCCCGTCTTTGTCTGTGGTCCAGACCGTACCGTCCTTGCGCAGGAAGGATGCCCCGGCACTCTCCTCGCCAGCGAATCCGTAGGAACCGTCGATAAGCCCATCCACGAACCACTTGAAGCCCACGGGGACCTCGGAGAGCTTGCGTTTCAGGTGCGCCGCCACCCGGTCCATCATGGAGCTTGAGACCAGGGTTTTGCCAACAGCAGCCTCGGGTTTCCAGTTCGGGCGGTTCTGGAAGAGATACCAGACCGCCACCGCAAGATAGTGGTTGGGGTTGAGTAGCCCAGACCCCTTGGTGACGATGCCGTGCCGGTCGGTGTCCGGGTCGTTGCCAAAGGCGATGTCAAACTTGTCCTTGAGCCCGATGAGGCTTGCCATGGCATAGGGGGAGGAGCAGTCCATGCGGATCTTGCCGTCCCTGTCAACGGTCATGAACCCGAAGGTCGGGTCGATGGTCCGGTTGACCACCTCGATATCAATCCCGAACCGCTCTGCAATGGGGTCCCAGAAGTCGATGGCCGCCCCGCCCAGGGGGTCCACACCTATTTTCAACCCCGCTTTGGCTATGGCCTCCATGTCGATGATGGTGGCGAGGTCCTCCGTGTACGGGCCGATGTAATCATATTCGTGGGTGGTACCAGCGGAAATCGCCTTTTCGAACGGTATCCGGCGCACGGCCTTGTTCGCTTCCCGCAAAATCTCGTTGGCCCTATCCTGGATCACTTTAGTGGTTTCAGTGTCAGCCGGGCCGCCGTGCGGGGGGTTGTATTTGAATCCGCCGTTGTCGGGCGGATTGTGGGAGGGGGTGATGACCACGCCATCTGCAAGCCTGCTTGTTTTGCCCCGGTTGAACGTCAGGATCGCATGAGAGATGACCGGTGTAGGCGTGTAGCCGAGCCCCGTTTGAATCATGGCTGTCACGCCGTTGGCCGCAAATACTTCCAACGTGGTTGCCAGGGCCGGTTCCGAAAGGGCGTGGGTATCTATCCCTATGAAAATGGGACCGGTGATGTCCCTGGACTTCCTGTATTCGCAAATGGCCTGAGAAATGGCCAGGATATGGTCCTGGTTGAAGCTATTTCTGAAAGATGAGCCCCTGTGGCCCGAGGTGCCGAACGCGACCTTCTGGGTCGCGTCCGACACGTCTGGCCTATGGGTGTAATAGGAGCTGACAAGCCTCGGGATGTTCACAAGAAGCGCACGTGGAGCCGGTTTCCCAGCCAGTTCGTGCAAGCCCATATCATACCTCCTTTTCTGCAATCGTCTTTACCCGGCATAAGAAGCGGCTTTCGGGTACCCCGATTATAGGGGAGAATCGGCTTGTGTTTCAAGGAAAAAGGCATGACAAACGTAGCTTGGAGCTTGACTCAATTCAGCAGGTGTGACAAATAACCTCTCACCTGCGTCGTAACGGGTAGTCCATGTGATGCTCGCGGTTCACCTTACCCTTGAATGGTTAGACCAAATGAGCTCGACGGATATCTTGAAGGCAACTGACGCCAAGCCCATCGAACTGTGATGGAGATTGGAGGAAGATCTTGATGAAAGTACCCCTGTTAGATCTAAAGGCTCAATATCAGGCCATCAAGGATGAGGTGCTGGCAGCTACTCGCGAGCTCTATGAGACCCAGCGTTTCATCCTCGGTCCAGAGGTTGAAAAGCTTGAGGAACAGATTGTTCGGTATTGTCACACTGAACATGCGGTCGGTGTATCCTCCGGAACAGATGCTCTCCTGATCTCACTGATGGCTGCTGGAATTGGCCCCGGGGATGAGGTTATCACCTCGCCATATACATTCTTTGCCACGGCAGGGTCGATTGTGCGCGTGGGCGCCACACCTGTTTTTGTTGATATAGAGGAAGATACGTACAATATAGCACCCAAAGCGATAACTGAAAAGATAACCAGGCAGACCAGGGCAATCATCCCTGTACATCTGTATGGTCAATGCTGCGACATGGACCCGATCCTGGAACTGGCGCATGGGCATAATATTACGGTCATTGAGGATGCAGCTCAGGCCATAGGTGCGGAATACAAGGGTAGAAGGGCAGGTTCTATGGGTGATATGGGCTGTTTTTCATTCTTTCCGTCCAAGAACCTTGGGGCCTTTGGTGATGGGGGCATGGTCACCACGTCTTCAGATATCTTGTATCAGAGGCTTAAGATTCTGCGCGTACATGGTTCAGATCCTAAATATTATCACAACGTTATCGGGGGAAATTTTCGGCTGGATGCCCTTCAGGCAGCCATTATCCTGGTAAAGTTGCCTTATCTGGATCAGTGGACCTCGGCACGCCAGGCCAATGCGCAATATTATCGCGAGCTTTTCAGCCACGAAGGACTGGACAATCTCATCGGGCTTCCAGTAGAAAAACGCGGTCGACACATATACAATCAATTCATCATTGCCCTTCAAAGTCGCAGGGATAAACTCAGAAGATCTCTGAATGAATCCGGGATTGGTACAGAAGTGTACTATCCGGTTCCTATGCACTTGCAGCCTTGTTTTGCATATCTCAACACCAAGAAAGGAGATTTTCCCAGGGCAGAAGCCGCAGCAGACCAAACGCTGGCGCTTCCCATCTATGCAGAACTGACTGATGAGCAACAGGCGTACGTTGTTCAGAAAATCAAGGCATTCTATTCATCGTAGCCCAAAAAATACTCTTGCATTTTTTCCCGTATGGCAGTAATCAGTGTTTATTGAGTCCGTTGGGTTTATTGGGTTAAAACACGATAGACACAACAGACACAACAGACACAACGAACATAACAGACACAACAAACACAAGAAACGACCATTATTGGGGATGTAGCTCAGGCGGGAGAGCGGTACGTTCGCAACGTACAGGTCAGGGGTTCGATTCCCCTCATCTCCACCACTCACCCATTACCAATCAGACCGCAGGGGCTTCCTCTCTTTCCTAAACCTGACAGGAACAGGTTTATCAAAAACAATTGCGCCTGCTTAACCACGGCCCCGCCATCGGCCCTCCGGGGAGTAGGCCCCTACGGGCCGCAGGCTAAGACAGGCCCCCATTACTGCACCTACGACCTCGCTCAGGCAATATCACGATATACAGGAATCCAATTTATACCTGCATTTGGCCAAAGAAAAGATAAGATACACCACGGCCGCTTTGCCAGCCCCGTTAGATCAGAGAGGACCAAAACTGGTATGTGGCTTGACAGCTACAGGACCTTGGATTCAGGCAGTCGGCTATCTTTGTAAGTATCTAATGGGGCCAGCCTGATGTCAAAGCCGCCAAAGCTACTGGAATCATGGAACATCAGAAACAGCCCTGCCTGCTCGTGCCCCTGGTCTCCTCGCTCCGCGCACCCGACCGTGTGTTGTAATGGCACGGAGTCTTGGCAGGCGGCCTGGCTCGCGTGGCAGGCGGGTCTATCCTGTCTATCGATGATTGTATAACGTCAGGGGTGACTGCGAAATTTTGCTACCAATCGCTGGTAGGTTTGAACAACCATGTAGATGGTTTGATATGGGTAAGTGCAGACAATTAAAGAATCTGTGTAAGCTGAACGCCTCGCTATGTTGATTTATGAGAAGGCCTCGAAAAAATCTCACACAGATTCTCGCACGCCAACCTCCCAACCCAATTTCTTGACCAGTTCCCCTATCATTTTTCCATAAAGTCTTAGATATCTGACTCTGTCCACCTTCCCACATTAGCGACCAAACAGACTGCTCAGTGCTTCAATATGTACTTCAGGGTGTCGACGACTCGCTCGCCTGCGCGGCGGTCCCCAAATGGGCCAGCGACTGCTAAATTGGGGTTTATGTTTTTGCTTTTGTTGGTTCTACTGGCAATAATGTCCCAAAAATGCTATGAACCCGATGAAAAAGCCTCATTATAACGCATTGTGGGGAG
>JAGMBW010000145.1 GCA_023129535.1 Desulfobacterales bacterium | reverse complement strand
GATAAACGCAACAATTTCAAGCGCATGATCCAGCATCCAGTATCGAGCATCCAGTATCTAACTGCTATGAAGTACAACGCTAAAAATCCTCCAAGAATCCATGACCCCAAAATCCTTTTCTGAAACTCTATAGAAGAATATGCGCGTATTTGTGACCATTGGCTAACAAAAATAGAAGAGAGGCTCATAACAAGCGTCTGGTCCAGAACTTAGCTCCATTTTGCCCCGTAATAGAAGTAAGCAGTAGCGGGTAGGTGTAGGCGGAAAGCAAAAAAAACAGCTAAACCTTAGCGTCCTTTGCGCCTCTGCGGTGAAACATTTCTTTGATCTCATGCAAAAAAAAGGGGGAGGTCAGGTCTTCATTCCTGACAGATAGGCTTTTTTGATGTATAAAGGCCATAATATCGTTTGATAATAAAGGAGCCATCGTGGCACGACTATTGAGAATAGCTTATCCTAGATTTTATGATATTTTTGAAATTTGAATTTTTGAAATTTGAATTTGTTTCGAATTTCGATATTCGAATTTCGGTTTTCCCCGTCTCTGTGGGAGAATAGGGGACGTTCCTAACAAATTAACTTTAGAATATTTATGAAAAAGTGTACTTGGTGATAACCGTGCAGGGGCGTAGGCCCTACGGACTGGAGGCCAATTGGGGCGAAGCCCCTAAGTTCGTATCAAACCGTCGCCAGGTTTTCTTGTTAAGCACTTTTGTTGCCGGGCATGACTTTGAAAGATATTACGGAAGGAATGGATTCTGTAACCACAAAAATATCACCTCGTGGAGAGAGTGCCGCAAGGTTTTTCAATCCGGTTCAGATCCTTGTTCACCTGTGGCAATACCGGGAATTGATCATACAATTTGTCCGGCGCGAGGTGCTTTTGCGGTATAAGGGATCCTATCTTGGCCTCACATGGGCGTTTATTCAACCCCTGATCATGCTCGCTGTCTATACCTTTGTTTTTTCCGTTATCTTTGAGGCGAAATGAGGAATTGACGCCCACGAAGGCAGGCTCGGTTTTGCCATGGCGCTGTTTGTGGGGATTCTCACCTTCAACATTCTAGGGGAGCTGGCAAACGCGGCGCCGAATCTGATACTGAGTAATGCCAATTATGTAAAAAGGGTCATAGATCCTACTTGTTGTGAAGCTGCTCGCAACGCTTATTCATTCACTCTTCGGGATAGCTATTCTGGTGGTAGGACTCATTATCGTGAACCATCAGTTGAACTGGACGATTATCCTGTTGCCGCTCGCATGGCTTCCAATGATGCTCTTTTCTCTGGGATGGGGATACTTCTTGGCCTCCATTGGGGTGTTTGTCCGGGATGTGGGCGCTACCGTGGGACTATTCATCACCATGCTCTTTTTCCTGTCTCCCATTTTTTACCCTTTAGAGGCAGTGCCCGAAGAACTTCGTATCTTTTGCCAGGTCAACCCCATCGCCATCTTTGTGGAGGACGCAAGGCGGGTGGTGCTATGGGGGCAATGCCCTGATTGGCCCTGGTTTTTTGCAGGATTGGCCCTTTCTGTACTGATCTTTGTGTTCGGTTTCACGTGGTTCATGAGGAGTAAAAGGGCCTTTGCTGATGTAATATGATAGGAGGAAGCGGAGCCAAGGGGGGAAGGAGGAACGCTTCGCTTTAGGAGCGTCACTTCGTGACTTGAGGAACGCTATGCTTGAGGCAAAAGGCAAAAGGCTAAAGGCGCCAACGGTTCACAGGGGGCCAGGCATCAGGAGATAGTGAAACGCTCCTTAAACGATGTGCTCTGCGAAGCATTGCGGAGCGCTCCTCAAGTAAGACGCTCAAAATAGTATATTTTCTGATTTTGCGGTTTATGCCAGAAATTTGAAGAAGTGTTACCAGATTACGTGGTAGCGGTGGACGATTGCGATGCATCAGAGTTCCCTTGACAAGATGCTGGACTTCAGGAAGAAGTATCTGGAGGCCAAGAAAAACGAGCCATTATTAGTTCTGGACCTTGGAAGCCTTGATGTGAATGGGTCATACAGAGAGTATTTTGATATTTCTCCCTGGACGTATCGTGGAATGGATACGGCTTGCGGGAAAAATGTGGATATCGTTTTGAAAAATCCTTATCATTGGCGGGAAGTAAAATCAGATTCAGTTGATGTTTTGATTTCAGGGCAGGCCTTTGAACATATAGAATTCTTTTGGATTACTGTGCTTGAAATAGCAAGAGTATTAAAGCCCCGCGGACTGTGTTGCATCATTGCGCCGTCTGGCGGTTTCGAGCACAGGTATCCTGTAGATTGTTGGCGTTTCTATCCGGATGGGTTTGCAGCATTGGCACATTTTGCCGGGCTCAAGGTGATAGAGGTCGCCACTCAATGGGAACCTGACGATAGATACACAGATGACAGCAATACCTGGCAGGACACGATGCTGGTCTGCAAAAAGCCTCACCTTTCCCGGCTTGGAGCTTGGCGAGAGCAAGTAAGGTGTGGCCTGCTGCACAGAATGCTGGTCCTGGGCTTATGATATTTCCCTTCTTTCAGAAGCCTATCATGACCAAATCTGGGAATGCCAAAACAATAGTGCATAATTTGTCAAGGAAGTTTAGGCGATGGCTCGTAAAGATAGGCACACATTTGTCAGAAGAAAGATCAAAATCATTAGTCAAGCATAAAGATTTTCAGCAATTGAATAATTAGGATTTGACGGATTGGCTCCTTTACCACCAGAGGGAAATCGTTTTTGATAAGGTTCGTTGGATGGGTATCCCAACGCTAAAGAATGTTTTGGATGCCTGGATTTACCAGGAGATTATTTACGAGGTGCAGCCCGAGATTGTGATAGAAATCGGAAGTTATAACGGAGGTTTCACAGTCTACATGGCGAATCTGTTGGAGCTGTTAAAGAAGGGAAAAGTGGTTTCAATAGATAATAAAAACTTTATCATTGACAAAGAACTGGCACGGTATGTTTTGACATATAATCCCAACGGATTCTTGAAAAGAATGTACTAATACGTCCAGAGGCAGCACTTTTCAGCCAATCAGGGTTCTAAGTTGTGCTATTGATTACCATTTCCCGAAACTCAATTCCGTAGGATACCGTATCCGCAGTATCGCCCTGCACGGACTAGCTGCTGTTTTTCGGGTCAGAAAGCCCTTCTGGCTGGAAATCACGTCTTTGCGTGGAATTTACCCTTAGACCACCAGGAAGACCTATGAAGAGAGTTGAGAAAGGCTGAGAAAAGTAGGCTGGCCCCTTTCAGCCTTTTGTCCAATGTCAAGGGTGGCCCCATTTTTGGCCCAGATAACAAAGAACGAATTACAAACAAGGAAGCGTTGAGATGGGAGGAGCGACATGTCCAAGATTACCATTGATTTTGATGAAGACCTACTTAAGGATTTTTCCTTCAAAGACGAGAAAGTTATTCGCCACGTCTTTGAGTTAGGTCTTACCCAACTGAAAATTGATCTGGTGTTACGGCTATATAAGCAGGGCGGAATGTCTATCGGTTACGCTGCCCAGTTGGCCGGAATTCCTAAACAAGAGATGTTTCGCCAAGCCAGGATAAGAGGGATCGAACCATCTTTCACCGGGCAAACTCTTCAGGAAGAACTTGGGCTGGATCAACAATGAGAGGAAAAAAAGCTGTCAGTAATTCTGGTCCTTTGATGGCTCTGGCAAAACTAAATCGGTTATCCGTATTGAAAAAGCTATTTCAAGAAGTTTTAATCCCGCAAGCTGTCTACGAGGAGACCGTCATTCGGGGTATGACTCAAGGATATCCAGATGCCTTGGCGATAAAACTTTTTTTAGAACGCCAAGGTTGGCAGGCCGTTTATGTTGATCACCATGGCATCAACAAAGATTTGCTCAAGGAAAAGTTGGACTGGGGAGAGAATGAGAGTATCCAATTAGCTATGAATGTGAAAGATGCCGTACTTTTCATAGATGACGGGGAAGCCAGGGAAGTAGCCAGAAAGCAGGGGGTCAGAACGAAAGGAACTATTGGAATTTTAGTCGAAGCTTTTGAGAAAAGACTTATGGATTTGGAGGATATAGACTTATTACTTGATCAGATCCAAGCGAGAGATGATATTTGGATAAGCCCTACTTTATGCAAGGAGGTCTTGAGTAACCTAAAGGCAAGGCAGTGAACTAAGTTCGGTTCCCTTTGGGACACGAAGTGAAGCTTGCGCCAAATTTAACACGGTGAACCCTGAACCTGTGAACGCTTACACGCTCTTTATTTGGCTAGATCTAGCCAGCCATGGCTCGATTTGACCAGCCAGGAGGGACAGAATTATCTGTTCTTTATGCCCTTAGCCGTTAGCCCTTGGCCTTTTGCCCTTTATCAATAAATCGGCACAATTCTTGCTAATACAGAGTTTTTCTATGTTTACCAGAAGAACAATCCTATGCCTTGGCCTGATCTTTTTTGTTGGCCTCCCTGTCTTTGCCGTCGGCAGCCAAGGCCCGGTAAACACTCCATCGACTCAGGAGCTTCAGTTTCTGCAACTAATCAACCAGGCCCGTGAAAATCCGCTTGCCGTGGCAAGCTCGCTGGGTATGGACACAGACCAGATCCTGGAAGACATCCCTGACCTGCAAGATATTCTGAGAGAGGGGCTCCCACCCCTGATATTCAACGACAATCTTTATGCGGCCGCCAGCGCCCATACCGGGGACATGCTTGAAAACGGATACTTTTCGTACGTTTCTCTTGATGGCCGCACCTATTATGACCGTATTGTTGAGAGCGGTTACGACCCGGTAGCCACCGGGGAGTCCCTGGGCATGCTGGGGTTTACCAATTTTATTGCTCCGGGTGAGGCGGTTGATCTCATATTTGAAAACATATTCAGAGATGAATTAAACCCGGCAAGGACGGAAAAGCGGAATATATTGGACCCGGACCTTGAAGAAGTTGGGATTGCCTTTGGTCCCGGGACCTTCAGAGCGGGTGGCTTCCTTTTCAATGTCTATCTTGTAACCTGTGATTTTGCAACCAGCGCCATTTCCGTCCTGGAGCTCGAATTCTTAGAACTGATCAACCAGGCCCGTGAAAATCCGCTGGCCATGGCAAGCTCGCTCGGCATGGACACAGACCAGATCCTGGAGGATCTTCCTGAGCTAAGAGAAATCCTTACAGAGGGTCTCCCGCCCCTGACCTTTAACAAAAATCTCTATGCCGCCGCTACCGCCCATGCCTGGGACATGCTTTTAAACGGCTACTATTCGCACGATTCCCTTGATGGCCGCACATGGGATGACCGCATTCGGGAAAGTGGGTACATGGCCCTGGCTGCGGGAGAGATTATGCGGTTGCTTGTTACTGTGAGTTTCGTAGAATCTGCTGAAGGTGCACGAACCCATTTTGAACGATTTTTCAAGCGTGAGCTGAATGCCGATTACGTCGATCGAAACATCCTTAACCCAGCACTGAAGGAGGTGGGCATCAGCTTTGCGGTTGCTTCGCCCGACATGTGGGAGGAATCATCCAGTATATACAGCGACTATTATACCCTTTTGCTGGTTGGTGATTTTGCCGCGAGCGTTACCCAGGAGATGCCGTATCTTAAAGGATGGGTTTATGAGGATCTGGACAGGAACGGACTGTACGGCCAAGGCGAAGGGGTTCCGGGGGTTGTCATATCCGTAGAGGGCCCTGATACTGCCCGCTATCTCTTTACCAATCAGGCCGGTGGGTTCATGGCCCCTTTGGAGCCGGGCCCTTACCGGATCGTTGCCTACTGTCAAGAGGGTCCTGTGGAGGTCTGTGTAGAGATGGCTCAGGAAAACCAGGCGGTCGCATTCAAGATTGAGGTGGATTCCGGAGATTGAGACGTGTCATGAATAGAGTCTTCCGTCTTGAGCATTTATGGTTGACAGTAAAAATAGATGGTCTCGTAAAAAGTCCCAACA
>JAGMBW010000144.1 GCA_023129535.1 Desulfobacterales bacterium | reverse complement strand
CTCAGGTTCAAGGTTCCAAGGTTCACGGGTCAGAGATTAACCTGTCCACGGTGAACCGTGAACCCAAGCAGTACAAAAGCGCAAAGTAGCCAACCGTGAACCGTGAACCTGACAACCTGAGTAGTTACAAGTTTAGGCATTTTAGACACTTTTTAAACGACGGTATACCCGGGCCCGTCACCGCCTTCCGGGCAAATCCATGTTATGTTCCTGTATGGGTCCTTGATCTCGCAGGTTTTGCAATGAAGACAATTTGAAGGATTAAGCCTGAGTCTTTTTTCCTGGGTCTTATCGTCAATCTCCAATTCATAGACATTGCCAGGGCAAAATCTCGTACAGGGACATCGATAGGTGTCAAAACACTCATTTATGCACAGACTCGGATCGCGGACAACCAAATGACAGGGTTGATCTTCCCTGTGCTGGGTTTTGGACAGGTAAACACCAGTAAGTTTGTCTACAAAGAGCACCCCGTCATATGCCTGCTTCTCATATGTCCTTGTACGATGCAAATGATCATCCTTCAAGCATCTTAAGGTCCTGGAGTCCCCCTGAATGGTCATTTTATCAATGATGCCCCGTCCTCCGGTCAGATATTGCGCAGCGATGTGCAAGAACTTGGCGATGCCTTTTTTGGATACGGCCTGAGTAAAATTCCTCCCCATGTAAAGCTCTTTTTTCAACCAACTCTCTTCAAACAGTTGATCGTAAGAGCTCAAGGTCTCCTGTGTAAAGTCCCCCTCACTGAAGGCCTCTACGATGCCCTCCGCCGCAAGCATTCCTGACTTCATGGAGGCATGGATACCTTTGAGCCCAGGCGCATTTAGCATTGAGGCACTGGCGCCCACAAAAAGACCGCCGTCAACAACCAGCTTCGGCATCGTGTAATACCCGCCCGTGACGATTGTCCTGGCACCATGCTCAATCACCCGGCCACCTTTGATAAGTTTACTGATAAAGGGATGTCGCTTGAATCTTATGAATTCTTGATACAGATCAAGCATGGGGTCCTGATAACTCAATCCCACGACAAGCCCAAGGGAGACCCTGTTGTCATTCATCTCATAGATAAACCCACCGCCGTGTGTATTAAAGCCCAGTGGGTGGCCGAACGTATGAATATCATTGCCCCGGCTATCGGAAAAATACGTGGTTTCAGCTAATTGAATCACCTCTTTAATACCGGTTTCAAACACCTGTGGCATCTTGCCCTCAAAGATGCGCAACTTCTTGGAAATCGCCTGCAGCAGGCTTCCCCTGGGACCTTCTCCAAACACTGTCACCTTTGCCACTATGTCGATACCCGGTTCAAAGTTTGCTTTAGGGGCATTATCCTTGCCGACTCCCTTGTCGCCCGTACGAACTCCGATGACGGTGCTTTCGTCATGGCCGTAAAGAACTTCTTTGCCCGCAAAACCCGGAAAGACGTTAACCCCAAGGCCTTCAGCAACTCTCCCAAGCCAGGAGACAAATTTGGACAGGCTTATGATATGAAATCCCTTATTGTGCATGGACTTGGGGACAGAAGGAATCCTGTAGTGGCGTGTTCTGGTCAACAAATAGAATTCATCCGCACGAACGTCTGTCTCAATGGGACAGCCTGATTCCCTGTAATTTGGAATAAGCTCCTTGAGGGCAATCGGGTTCAGAACCGCACCGCTCAACGCATGAGAACCTATATCCGCCCCTTTTTCAATGAGAGCGACCTCAAGGTCAATGCCTTTACTTTTGGCCAGTTTCATCAAATGAATGGCACCAGCAAGGCTCGCAGGCCCCCCGCCTACAAACAGCACATCGAATTCGATCTGCTCTCTAGGTATAGTCATTGGTCATGAGTCAGTGGTCATTAGTCAGTAGTCAGTGGTTATTCGTTATTCGTTATTCGTTTTTTGTCAATCATCAATCGTCAATCATCAATCGGGGCATACCACAATCAAATCGTTTTTGAAACCTGGTTTTCGGGAATTTACCCCGATCATTCCCCCTTTTCTAAAGGGGGGTAGGGGGATTTTACTATGGAGGGAAAAGTCATATCTGCACGAGAGAAACCGCACGCGATGGATCGAACGCGCTTTTTGAAACTGTCCGGCATCCTGGGTGTGGGCCTTGCTACAGGGATAAAAAAAGAAGGGCTAACCGCTCGCTTGCGATTAGCCCCAAACAGGAGGAAAGCTGATGAAGAATTTTCTTCACAGCAATTATTTTTTTAATATAGCAACAATGATGCCAAAGTGTAATGTTTGGGGGGAGATTTCATTTTGGCAGGCACCCCACGGGAGGGCTAAGGAGCTAACATCCCCATTTTTTGACGAATAAAATTATGAAAAAACTCCGATGCCTCCTTACAAACGGATCAAGATCTCATAGGTAAGTAGGTATTTGAGCCCCTGAATACTGATCGATTCGTACAATTTTTTGTACAAGATGGGGCGAAATAGTCTTTAAGCGTTTGATTCCACATAGAATCTTGCCACTTGCCAACTTTTTGTACAAAATAGCCCCAGGTTTCCCTTAACCACTTGATATCATAGATGACAAGCAAGACTGCCAACTTTTTGTACTCCAATCTTGAGTTCGTTGGGTCTATTGAGTTTATTGGGTCTATTGGGTCTCTTGAGTCTATTGGGTCTATTGGGTCTATTGGGTCCATTGAGTTCGTTGGGTTTTTACACAACAGACACAACAGACACAACAGACACAACAGACACAACAGACACGTTCAGGATTACAGAAGATTGTGCTTCTTCAGGCGATAGTGCAAGTTGTTACGGGGAATGCCAAGAAGGTTGGCTGCCCGAGACTGCACATTATTAGACAGGGAAAGGGCTTTTTGAATCAGTCTCTTCTCTATGGCATCCAGCGTTTCAGGAAGATTGGAAAGCCTTTGCCAGTTTAGAGGAATTTCAAGATCTGCAAAACCTATCAGGTCCTTGGGCAGGTCTTCTATGGTGATCTCGTTGCCCTTGCTGAAAAGCACAGCTCGTTCAATGGCATTCTCAAACTCCCTCACATTTCCGGGCCAGCCATGATTACACAAAAAGCGCATGGCTTCAGGGGAGATGGTCATCTCTCCTCTTTTGAGTTCGCGGCCATATTCATTGACAAAGTGGGCTCCCAGGAGAGGAATGTCCTCGCAACGCTTTCTCAAAGGCGGCAGGTTAATGTGAACGACGTTCAGGCGGAAATACAGGTCTTCGCGGAAACGGTGTTGTTCTACCTCTACCCTAAGGTCCTTATTTGTGGCCGCAATCAAACGCACATCCACAGCGATCGTCCTGGTACCTCCCACCCGCTCAAAGCTCATCTCCTCCAGCACACGCAGCAGCTTTACCTGGAGGGAGACTGGCACTTCACCGATCTCATCAAGAAACAGCGTGCCCTCATCTGCCAGCTCAAACCTCCCCTTTTTCATGGCGGTGGCACCGGTAAATGCCCCCTTTTCGTGGCCAAACAGCTCACTTTCCAGTAGGGTCTCGGTAAGGGCTGCACAACTGACTGCCACAAAGGGTTTGTTGCGGCGAAGGCTGTTGAAATGAATCGCTTTTGCAACCACTTCCTTGCCGGTGCCACTCTCACCTGTGATGAATACGGTGGCCTTGGTCTGTGCTACCCTTTGAATGATATCAAATACGGCCCGCATGGGCTTGCTTTTCCCAATGATGTTGTCAAAGCGATAGCGCTTTTCCAAGGCTTGGACAAGACGCCGGTTCTCCTTTAACACCCTGTAACTGCGAACCGCTTTATCTACTATCTGCTTCAGTGTTTCATTCTGAAAGGGCTTGAGGATGAAGTTGAAGGCGCCGAATTGCATGGCTTCTACGGCTTTTTCCACTGTACCATACGCTGTCATCATAACCACCGGCACATCAGGGATCTTTTCCTTGATGCGCGTGAGAAGCTCTGTTCCGTCCATGGTGGGCATCTTCATATCTGTGAGGACCAGATCAAGGTCTGTGGTCTCCACAATCTCAAGGGCACGCCGGGCGTTGTCGGCTGTTAGTGCTTCATATCCTACCCCTGACAGAAAGGCACTCAGAACCACAAGGTAATTTTTTTCATCATCCACAATGAGAATTGTTTCCATGTTTGTCACCCGGCTGCGCATGGAGCATGGAGCATGGAGCATGGAGCGTGGAGCAAAGGGCATAGCGCATAGCGTAAAAATTATACCCTACGCGGCCTGCTCCCTGCTCCCTGCTCCCTGCTCCCTGCTCCCTGCTCTACGCTCCCTGCTCCCTGCTCTACGCTGGCAACGTGATCGTCACCTGGGCCCCCTTCTCCGGACCATTCTCGATGTCAATGGTGCCAGCGTGGCCTTCAATGATTTTCTTGACGATGGGAAGCCCCAGTCCACTCCCCTTATCCCGCGTGGTAAAAAAGGGTTCCCAGATCTTGCTCGGGGTTTCGTCTGGAATCCCGCATCCCTCATCGGCAAAAACGATAGTCAGGGTATTTCCATGGGCAAATAATTCAATATAAATGGCCCCGCCTTCTGGCATCGCCTGCATGGCATTCATCAGGATATTCAGAAAGGCCTGATACAGCAGTCCAGGATCAGCCCGTATTTCCGGGATATCGCTGGCAAATCGCGTATGGATCTCGTAGCCGTTCTGTTTGATCTCCGGAGCAAGGTGCGAAAGGTTTTTCTCTATTACCTCGTCGACTTTGCAGGGCATGAGATTGGGTGTCTGGGGCCGGGCAAAATTCAGAAAATCGGTTACTATGCTGTTGAGACGATCGGCCTCCTGAACAATGACGTCTGAAAGCTGGACTTCATGGTCACCAGGGGGCAACTTGTCTTTCAAAAGCTCTGCTGTGCTGCTAATGATTCCCAGGGGGTTGCGAATTTCATGGGAGATGCCGGCCACCATTTCGCCAAGACTTGCTAACCGCTCCGCATGGTTCAACTTTTCCTTGAGAAGGAGTCGCTCCCGGGCCCGTTTTTCGATGATCTCCTCACCCCGTTTGACAACATGGCGGAGGACAAAAAAAAGGATGCCCATAATAACAACAGAGGTGACAATAATCCTGTCCTTAAAATGAATGATGGTCCGATAATCGTCAGACAGGTCCTGGACAATCTCGAACACTCCGAGGATTGGCCCCTCAATGTTTGACAGAGGTCTTTCGGCCCTCAAGGGCACATAAGTTCGCAGCTCGCTTTCTTTTGGGACTCCGAACAGTATGCCCCAGAATCCTTCTCTGCGAATCAGCCTGGAGCGTGATTTGCCAAGGAGGGCTTGCTGATAATCAATGCCTCCCAAGCCTTTTCTCCCCACCAGTTTCTTGTCAAAGCTGTAGAAGATCACATTCTCGGCACGGTCAAAGATGTTGACCGTTTCCACATTAAAGCTGTGAAGGGTGTTCCTGACTACTTTGTCCAGACGGTCAAACAGAACCTTGTTCCGTAGTTGAATCACTTGGCCAAACTGAAGGGCAGCAGGGATAATGAACTGGAGAAAGACCTGATGGTTGAGGTTTTCGGCCATCAGGAGGGCGTAATCTTCGCTCTTTTTCAAAAGCACCGTCTCGGCCCGATAGGCGATCACCATGGATAAGGCTAAAGAGCCCAGAAGAATGACAATGAGGCTGGTAAAAGTAAAATACTTAACGAGCTTAAAGGGTTTTATCCGTTCTATATCCGTTGAGTCTATCATTTGTGGGACCTTGGTTTGGCAACGATCTGGGCCACATAGAGGTCCAAAAATCGTTTGGAAGCTGCGGACTTTATGATGGCCAGTGTGTCTGCTCCCTTCACGGTTCCTGCCATGGCCACGGTCTCTTTGCCTTCGGCAACCAGCCCGCCATCCACGGCTTCCATAACAATCTCGCAGCAGACCTTGATCCCCTGGCCAAAGCGCCTCAAGGTGTTGGCTATAAGAAGGGTTGGATAGGAGCCTGAAAACTCCTTTGCCAGGGCCGTTTCAAGGGAATGGGTCAGTATGGTCCCCTTGTAAATGCGCCCTCCCAGCCGGGTTATCTCCTGGTACGCATCATCTGAAAACTGGTCCTGGTTTGGCCCTAAAAAGCCTGCCGAGTGCGCTACGACAACAAGATTAACACCTGTGCCCTGGAGGCGCCGTGCTGCTATCAGACCGGTCTCACCGGATGTAGATGCTACAACGACATCCTTATATCCTTCGTCACAGACCAATTTGTAAAGGATATCCGTGCACGTCTGGGTATTGTGAGGCCCAGGTTTTTCAAAATATTGAACCACGCGCTTCATAATGTTCTTCCGTACATTCGTTAGTTCAATTCCAAATCGAACTGGTACCTTTTCTCACAATTGGAGTAATGGAGTGATGGAGTAATGGATTTAGAAGAATAAAAAGAATAGTTTTTAGCACAAAACTTCACTGCGTGTCTGCTTTTACGATCCACTACTCCAGTACTCCAATACTCCATCACTCCATTACTCCTATGCTACGTCTTCTATTTCTTCGTCAGACGGAATACACCGTCCCATTTTTCACCGGGAGCTACCGGAGGATTTTCTTTAAATGATTCGCACCGCTGAATATAAACTTCAGATGGCGTGGATTTGCCGTCGGGTATCCGTTCGATTTTCTGGGATTCATTAAACTTAGTAATAGCCTCGTCCCATTCCATTTTGAGGTAATGCATCATGGCCTCATCAAAGACCTTAAAGAGTTGTTTCTCCTGGGCATCAAGATCTCCCTTCATGCCGCACACTTCATAGACCTTGACAGGCTCGGACTTGCCCACAACTGTGATGTTGTCTATCAGGCGGGCTTCAACCATGTCCCTGACTTTTTTCTTTTCACCGTTTCCGTTGGTGTATTCCAGGTCCATTGTGTACTCGCTAACCATGGTGTAAACGCCGTACTGCTTGCCGGCTGCTTCCAGGCGTGCTGCAAGGTTCACAGCGTCTCCCATCATTGTGTAGTTCATGCGCATATAGCTTCCCATGTTGCCCACAACGATTTCTCCGGTGTTGATACCGATCCGCATTTTCATCTCAGGAACAATCTTGGGCCATTTGTCTCCGGGAATCCACTCTTCAGGCGGGAGGTTCTTGGTATTGCGGTTGGGCTGGTCAGGAGATTGTTTTTCATTACGCCACTTCTCTCGGAGCTCAAGGAGGGTATTCTGCATGGCCACCGCCACCCGGCAGCTCCTGAGCGCGTGATCGGGAAGATCCATAGGGGCACCGAAAAAGGCAAGGAGCGCATCACCCTCGTATTTGTCTAACGTCCCTTTCTCGCTGATGAGAATATCTGTCATGGCAGAGAGATATTCGTTTAGGAGATCCACCAACTGGTGAGCGGTGAGTTTTTCCGAAAAAGTGGAAAAGCCCTGGATGTCGGTAAAGTAAGCAGTAACGGTCCTGGCTTCACCGCCGAGCTCGGGCATGGTCTTGCTGCGGTACATGTCTTCAATTAGCTCTGGTGCAAGGTAACTTTCGAATGTCGCTTTAAGAAATCTCTTATTTCGCTCTTCGGTAAGGTATTTGTACGCTGTCAGGCACACATAGGTAAGGATAAGGACGGCCATGGGATAGACGATATTTAGCCACACGCCCAGGTGAGTGAACAAATACTGGCAAAGGAGGATATAGCACACAAGCAAACCGATGGCCACGGCCGTCCCGGGGAAGGCCCGGACGCGCGGAAGCAACAATCCGAGGCTAAGGCCGATGAGGCCTATCGCCGCCAGGTCAAACATAGCTGCCCAGTTAGGGCGCTGGAGAAAATCCTGGTGCAGGATGTTGTCAATGATGTTGGCATGAATCTCAAGACCCGGGAATACGTTAGAAAAGGGCGTGACGCGCAAGTCATATATGCCAATCGCACTGGCACCAACCAGGACAATCTTATCCTTGAAGGTTTCCGGAGATACTCTGTTTTGGAGGATATCAGTGATTGATATGTGCGGAAAGGTCTTGTCGCCGCCGCGATAGTTCACCAGAAAATGACCGGCCTCGTTGGTCGCTAGTGTGAGTTCGCCGATCTTTATCTTTTCTATGCCATACTCATCTATGACGACTTTTGCAAACTTTCGAACATAGGCCCTAACTGCCTGCACGGCAAGAGGGGCATAAAGTTTTTCCCGGCACCGGGTAACCAGCGGGACCCAGCGAACCACACCATCCTGATCAGGAAACATATTGAAATATCCAGAATACCGGGCAGCCTTTGCAAGAACCCGTATGTTGGATTGAGGCATGAAGGCCTCTTTGAGCCCGGCCTTTTTGAGCCAAACCTTTTGCACTTCTTCTGATACGTCACGAGCGGGGTGAACCTGCAAATAACACGACCTTCGTGCGTTTTTGATCTGCTGCTTGACGATCTTCTCATCCAGATGCTCAAGGCCCTCCGGGGTCATTTGAAAAAAATACCCCAGAACCACCTTGGCCTTTGAAGCGCTGATGGCTTCAGCAAATATTAGGTCGTTATCGGCCTGGTGCCTGGCCTGCCTCAAGTAGGCATATAGCCTGTCATCTGTCATATCAAGGCTTCTTACCACATCTTCAAAATTGGTGACCGCCTCGACAGTGCTGTTTTCGTCAGGTTCCAAAAAACCTATATCAAAGGCAACGACCCTGGCACCGCTTTCAGACAGTATCCGAAGCAGTTCCGCCAACTTGGACCTGGGCCAGACCCACTTTCCCTGTTCTTGCAGGCTTTTTTCATCGATCACCGCCAGGACCACCTCTGGCCCTGGGGTCACTGGACCCCGGGAAAGAAATCTCAGGTCAACCGTCTTCAACTCCATGATCTCCAGGAACGGCACACGCCAGAGATAGGCCGCCATCCCCAGCACGATCATGGCGATGGTGATGGTTGCGGCGTTGATCGTAAAGAGCCTTCTCAAGAAACTCTTGTTATTCATTGTCGAAGGGCCTGCCGGCCACCTTTAGCCAGTAGCTAACGGCCAATAGCTAACGGTAAAGCGAAGCTTTCTATCCTCAATCATCAATCCAACAATCATCAATCATCAATTTCTCGTTCCCATGCTCTGATTTCTCGTTCCCATGCTCTGCGTGGGAACGTGCACGGCTGGGCGCTCTGCGCCCTCATATGAGTTCAACCTGCATGCCGGCAGGCAGGTAAACGCAGAGCGTCCAGCGGATTGGGTTCCGACGCAGAGCATCGGAACCAGAATTTTTTGTCCTGTACTAAAAATAATCATAGGAGACATAGGCGCGAAAGTCAAGGTAAAGGTTTATTTTTATTGACACTATCTTCAGATGCCAATAGACTAGCGATTGATGATTGAGGATTGATAATTGATGATTGGCAAGTTCTCAATAAGTCCGGGTAATTCCCTGAAACTGTCATTTCGTGTCATTGCGAGGAGCGTTAGCGGTTGCGAGGCCGAGCCGAAGCAAACTCGGAGTCGCTGCTGGACAAAACCGAAGCAGCAGGCCGAACATGGGCCAAATGAGATTCCTCGCTTCGCTCGGAACAGGCTCCGCAATCTCACTGCCACGAAAAAGCCCGCCCTGCTCGCCCTGGCGCGACAGCGAATCGAAAATGCTGATGCAAAGCAAACCCGGTCTGGGCCAGGGGCGCGACGTGATTTGAATATGCTATTGCTTCTGGTAGTTCTGATGCTTGCGTTTCCATCACGGCATCCAAATAGGCCCGGTCTGGGCCAGGGATTGCTTCGCTTCGCTCGCAATGACGAAAACCCAAACTTTTTGAGAAGTTACGATGATTGAACAAAACCAATCGACAATCGACAATCAACAATCAACAATCAACAATGTGAAGCGCATTTTGACCATTGCCGGCTCCGACTCCGGCGGAGGGGCTGGGATTCAGGCGGACCTTAAGACCATCACGCTCCTCGGGGGCTTTGGCATGAGCGTGCTGACAGCCCTCACGGCACAAAACACCGTAAGCGTTGCGGCCATTCAGGCTGTGCCGCCGGAGTTCATTGGAAAACAACTCGATGCGGTCCTTTCAGACATCGGCGCGGATGCTGTGAAAACAGGGATGCTCTTCAATACAGATGCCATTGAGGTCGTAGCTGACAGGCTATCGGCCTACGGCATCAAGAAGATCGTGGTTGACCCGGTGATGATCGCGAAAGGCGGAGATGTCTTACTCGTTCAGGAAGCCAGGGAAACCCTTGTCCGCCGACTTATCCCCATGGCCCTTGTGGTGACGCCGAACATCCCGGAGGCAAAGGTCCTTTCCAGAAGATCGATCAGGACTGAAGACGATATTCGAGAGGCGGCCCGCGTCATACACACTATGGGGAGCGAGTATGTCTTGATAAAGGGCGGACACCTGAATGGCCCGGCTACAGATTACCTCTATGATGGGAAAGACTTTTTCAAATTCTCCAAAGTGCGCATTGATACGCCCCACACCCACGGCACGGGCTGTGTGTACTCTGCTGCCATAGCCACTTACCTCGCCATGGAATGTGGGATCAAAGAGGCCGTGGAAAGGGCCAAGGACTTCATCCAGGCCGCTATCCGGTTTGGCCTCCCCCTGGGTGAGGGTCACGGGCCGATCAATCCTTATGCCCCATTTGCTCGCAAGCTGGAAAAGTACCGTGTTGTTGAGGCACTCAAAGCGAGTTTGGACCGCCTTCAGGCAGCTTCCGTGGGCAATCTCGTTCCCGAGGTTCAATCGAACTTAGGCTATGCACTACCGTATGCTGAAACCCAGAAGGATGTGGCCGCTTTCCCTGGGAGACTGGTCCGGCTGGGAAAAAGGATTGTCTCGGTTGGCAGCCCGGCTTTTGGGGCATCCCGACACATTGCCAACATCATCCTTACCACCATGCGTCACGACCCCAAGTTTCGCTCGGCCATGAATATTCGGTTCTCAGAGAGGCTTGTCCAGGAATGCAGGACCCTGGGATGGAGGGTATGTTCCTTTGACCGCAGTGACGAACCCGAGGCGATAAAACAACGGGAAGGTAGCAGTCTTGGATGGGGCACAGAAATGGTGCTCTCAAAGGAAATCAGGATACCGGATATTATCTTCGACAGGGGTGATATGGGCAAGGAGCCGATGATCCGCGTGCTTGGAAGGAATCCGGACGAGGTGGTGGATAAAGTGATTGCTTTGAAGGAACTGGACGGCTCCGGCCCGATTGGAGGATCGGAGTGATGGAGTGAGCGCTCCAGTACTCCGTGAACGGTCTGATAACGTAAGGTGCTGTAGATCATGAAGATAACCATACTCGGCTCAGGAACCTGTGTGCCTTCCTTAAAGCGGAGCAGTTGCTCGGTTTTGATTGAGATTGACCACAGTCTGCTCCTGTTTGATTCCGGAGCCGGTACCATGAGAAGACTTCTTGAGGTCGGCGTCACCATTGATAACCTTTGTTACATCTTTTACAGCCATCTTCACCCGGACCACACAGGCGAGCTGGTTCCTTTCTTGTTTGCTACCAAGTATCCCGATACGTACAGGAGACGGAAGCCATTTGTGATTGTGGCGGCCAGGGGATTTCTGGATTTCTATGATAAACTCAAATGTGCTTATGGGGAATGGATCGAACTGGCACCAGGTCTTGTGGAAATTTCAGAACTTGACACCACGGGCCCCGACCACCTTGACTGCGGCCTGTTTGATGTGGACAGCCTTCCCATGAAGCATACGGACATGAGTCTTGCCTATCGCATCACCGGACCCGATGGAAAATCTATTGTTTACTCGGGGGATACGGATTTTTGCGAGAACCTTGTGACACTGTCAAGAGGGGCGGATCTCCTGATTTGTGAATCTGCTTTTCCGGACGAGATGAAGGTAGAGGGTCATCTTACGCCATCGCTGGCCGGCAGGATTGCGACCAAGGCAGGCGTGAAAAAGCTCGTACTTACCCACTTTTATCCCGAATGCGATGCCGTCGATCTGTTCGAACAATGTCGAAAGACCTACCACGGCCCGCTTGTCCTGGCAGAGGATCTTATGACTCTGGATTGAGGATTGATGATTGACGATTGATGATTGAAAACCAATCAATAATCCGAAGGCAATCGACAATCAACAATCAACAATCAACAATCGACAATCCGAAGGCAATCCGAAGGCAATCGACTACGAGCTATGGATGTCAGCCTGGATTTTTCCGGCACGGGCTTACGAGTTGCATGTTTGTCGCTTGCATTCCGCTTTCTCGTCCCTCTGCTTCCGTTAGCTTAAATTCAAAGATAAGATTACGGCTGGGTAATTCGGAGAAATGAACTTCCTCCGGAAGGTGCGAATCGTGAAAAAATACGCTTTCGTATGGTGAGTCTTCCCGTCTGGAGTCCATTTTCCAGATTTCAGAAGCGATTGTTTTTATAAATCTCAAAAACCCATACCCTTTGCCGGTATGACTGTAGCAAACGCCGCGCACCTGTGAGCCAATTTTTCCCCATTGAGCGCCATTGCGCAAGGATGAAGTCGGCAGAAGATCTGGAATTAGGTAACCTGACATGAACATATCTGCTTCACGGCGTAGTTCCGCGGAAACGTTGTCAAAAGCGACAATCTCAACCCGGCATCCCTTGTTTTGCAAGGCCCGGACCACCTGCACAAAATCGCCGTCTCCCGTGGCGAGAAGCACTCGCTCCATGTTCTCCGACTGAAGCAAGGCATCAACAGCCAGGTCCAGGTCTGCATTCGCTTTGCCGAAGCGATTACCATTTTCATCCGTGTACCACTTGACGTTTTTCTGAATCACCTTGTAGCCAAAATCTCGAAGCAAGGAGTAGAAACCGTATTGTCCGTCCCTGTATGCAGCATCTTGCCGGGCGCGGTCGGCGTCAAAACTCACGTATGCATTCAGCCGGATCGGTTCTGCATTGCCGCGGCATGCAAATTCACGAAGTACGTCGTAGCGCATTCCGTAGCCTCCGTTCCTGGCAAGGTTAGCCACATCCACATACACCCCTACTTTAGTACTTGATCGATTAACATTCATAATCATACTCTATCCTTTCCGCTTACCCCAGAATTTTTTTCTGAAAGTTTATCACGTAATGTGATATTTGCAAAAAAATTTATTATACTTCCTTTCCCACCAGAATTCCACTTTTTTTTAGGTTTATCATTTCCTGTAAATGTGTGATAAATAGATCTCAGGAACTCCGGCCCATTAACGCGTCCTAAACAAATATCTAAAGGCGTCAAGAAATAATGAAAATATTACTCATTTATCCTTATCCGCTTTATGATCGATCTCAAGAGGAAGACATACGACCGGTCCCTATAGGAGTCTATTACATCGGTGCTCTGTTAAAAGAAAATCATTACGATGTTGAAGTATTGAATTGGTACAATATTCATAAAACGCCTCAAAGAATTGCCGAGGTTTTAATTGAAAAAAAACCTGACATCATTGGTTTCTCCATTTTAAATGCAAATCGCTGGGGCGGTATAGAGATCGCTCAAATAGCCAAAGAAATCAATCCCCATGTAAAGATCGTTTTTGGCGGCGTTGCCGCCACTTTTTTGTGGAAACATTTTTTGAAACATTTTCCGCAAATAGACTTTGTCGTTATAGGCGAAGGGGAATATGCCTTTTTGAATTTGGTTAAGTCGATTGAAAAAGGAAATCATAGAAATATTAAGAATATTAAAGGAATCGCTTTTAGAAAAAAAGGAAAGATCGTAAGAACAAAACCAGGTGAACTGATTCAAAACCTGGACGACCTGCCAATCCCGGCAAAATATTTTGAGTATCAGCATGTGGTATTTTCTCGAGGATGTCCCTGGAAATGCACTTTTTGTGGCAGCCCGAGGTTCTGGGGAAGGAAGATAAGATTTCATTCACCAGAAAACTTCGTTAGCCATATCGAACTACTCTACAATAAAGGTATCACTTTTTTCTATGTTTCAGATGACAATTTTACGATCAACAAGAATAAGGTGATTGAGATTTGCAAGGCAATTATTGACAAAGATTTCAAGATTGTCTGGGTCGCTATCTCGCGGGTTAGTTATATTGATGAGGAGATTTTGTATTGGATGCGAAAAGCCGGTTGTATTCAAATAAGCTATGGCGTCGAAAGCGGTTCTGAAAAAATAAGAGATTTATTGAATAAAAATATCACAACTCATCAAATTACAAATGCCTTTGCCCTGACCCACAAATACGGCATCCTGTCGCGAGCTTATTTTATATACGGCTCTCCAGAGGAAAGCTGGGAAACGATTCAAGATACCATTGACTTAATAAATCAGATAAAGCCTTTAATTTGTGTGCTATATATCCTTGAGATATATCCAGGCACCAGGCTTTATTCAGACCTTCAGAAGAAATTCAGTGTGACCGACGAAATCTGGTTAAAAAGAATAGAAGGTATTTGCTATTTTGAAACAGATCCGAATATGTCGCAAGAATCCGTTTTTGCCTTTGGGAAAAGGCTTAGAACCGAGTTGTACAAAAATATCCATCATTTCGTGGAGTCGGTTAACCTTGTGGACAAAGAAGAATTTCATGAAATGCATTCTGATTTTTTGTCAAGGCTTGGACTGACCTTTAGCCACGGCGATTATTCGAACATTGACGCTATTAAGGACAAAAACAAAATCGCTGAAGAATTATTCAACAAATCACTGAGCTATTATCCAAACTATCGAGCCTATCTGGGATTGGGGATTATTAAACAAAAAAGAAAGGAGTTTGAAGGAGCTGTCAAGATTCTTTCTGAAGGGATTGAGCTTTTTCCAGAGAGTGAAGAATTAAATTTATGTTTGGGAATAAATCTTATGAATCTGAGAGACTATAACAGGGCTCTCTCATATTTGCTGAAATTGCAACATTCAGAAGAAGCGGCTTATTATATTACAAAGTGTTACGAGGAATTAGGTGATTGACTGAGTGATACTTACCATAAAATTACCATTTCTTGCTGATAGTTAGACTGTACGTTCCATTATCTGCTATTGGAGTTACGCTGACCCCCTTAAATGGAGTCGTAAAACAATAACTGCTCACAAATCCTATGGCTGCACCTGCTAGAACATCTTCTACATAATGTTTATCTGCATGAACTCTGCCATAACCAACAAATATTGCTCCAATATACGCTGGTATTGCATATTTCCAACCATATCGTTTCTGGATAAATGCGGCACCTTGAAACGTCGCTGATGTGTGACGAGAAGGAAATGAGTTATTATCACTACCATCCGGGCGTTCCTTGTTGATTGATAACTTTAGACCATATGTGACACCTAAATTGATAAAAAAGGATTGATAAAATTGATTTCGTCCCTCTTTATCGTGCAAATAAAATGTGGTTCCATAAGCTATTGCAGGAATAAGTACGTGCAATATTTCGCCTGCTTTTTCAGTATTGCTTTCTTCGGCATTTGCCATATTTGTAGCGGTCAATAAAAATACCAATAGGAGTATATATAATGTGTTCTGTACTATTTTTCTATTCATTCTGACTTATCAAGACATAAGTAAGGCTTGGGTGTCTAACCAACACCGGTTACCCGGCGCTCCCC
>JAGMBW010000143.1 GCA_023129535.1 Desulfobacterales bacterium | reverse complement strand
TGTGGCCGTACACCCTCTCAGGCCGGCTACCCATCATTACCTTGGTAGGCCATTACCCCACCAACTAGCTAATAGGCCGCAAGCTCATCCTCAAGCGCCATCCGATTGCTCGGAAAGCTTTGACTCTAAAATCTTATGATCAAGAGTATCATGCGGTATTAGCCCCGCTTTCGCGGGGTTATCCCCGATTTGGAAGTAGATTGCCCACGCGTTACTCACCCGTCCGCCACTGTACTCTCTCCTGCAAGCAGGAGATTTCTCGTACGACTTGCATGTGTTAGGCACGCCGCCAGCGTTCATTCTGAGCCAGGATCAAACTCTCCAATTGAACTTGTTCTAAGACTTTCAGAGAGCCCGATTCATCACAAGCCCGCTATTTAGTTTTCAAAGATCAAATGAGCTTATTACAACAAACACATAATACCATGCCAATTTAAGTTTGTCAAGCCCACTCCTCATCCCTTTGAGGATTCATATTCCTTATAAATTTATCCCTGCCCTTTGTCAAGAAATTTTTTCATTCTTCTGCCTAATGATAGGATAAATCATTACCGCTCAATCCTTCACCCTAATCCTATGATATCGCTTCTTTCCTGCCCTCAGCAAAATCTCGCGTTTATTCAAGTCCTTATCAGGGATCATTATATCAAAGGTTTCAATTCGCCTCCCATCTACATACGCGCCACCCTGCTGGATCAGTCGTCTTGCCTCCCCTCGGCTTGCGCATAGGTTCACCTCATGAAACAACTGAAATGCCGGAATGCCTCTGCGGAAGCGATCCGCGTCAATTATAGTTGTGGGAATCGATTCCACTTCGGTTGAGCCGGTGTCCCTTGGTATTGTACTGGAAGGAAGGATGTGTGGATCGATGTACCGAACCCCGAACGCACCGTATGACGCCTTGAGAGCATTCTCTGCCTCCCTTTGTCCGTGCGCAAGCCTGGTGGCCTCGAAAGCCAAAACCGTCTTGGCCACATTTACATCGGATCCGTCCAGATTGCGTGCTATATCGATTTCTGCCGAGGGCAAGAGTGTGAAAAAACACAAGAATCGTATCACATCATCATCGGCGGTATTGATCCAGAATTGATAATAGTCATAAGGCGAAGTGAGTTCCGGATCCAGCCAAACAGCGCCCCCTGCAGTCTTGCCCATTTTGTCCCCAGAACTCGCCGTTATTAGGGGAAAAGTCATGCCGTGGCCCGTACTACGCTCTACGCGCCTGATTAGATCAATTCCCGCTACAATGTTTCCCCATTGATCAGATCCTCCCATTTGTAACACGCAATTCTCTGTTCTGTAAAGATGTAGATAATCATAAGCTTGCAGTAGGGAATAGTTAAATTCAATAAAATTGAGCCCCGTCTCCAATCGTCTCCGACAAGACTCGGTAGCCAACATCCTGTTGACACTGAAGTGACATCCAATATCCCTTAAAAATGGGATATATCGAAGTGGTGCAAGCCACTCGGCATTGTTGAGAAGCACGGCCTGCCCCTGGCCTTTTTCAAAATCAAGAAACCTGGCCAGTTGGTTCTTCAGGGCTTCAGCATTTTCATTTACCTGGTGGGGCATCAACATCTGTCGCATTTCGCTCTTTCCGCTTGGGTCTCCCACCAAAGCCGTGCCTCCCCCGACCAGCGCAATGGGTCGATGTCCATGTCGTTGCATATGGGCCAACGCCATAATTGGCATTAAGCTTCCCACATGAAAGCTGTGTGCTGTCGGGTCAAAACCAACATAGCAGGTGATACGCCGTTGCAACAGGTCATAGACGGCTTCGTCGCCTGTAGTGTGTTCCACAAAACCGCGCTGCCTTAATACCTCAAAAACATTCTCCAAAGGTTTCCACTCCCAATTGGAGTATTGGAGTAATGGAGTACTGGAGTGATGGGCAAAAAGGAATAACTATTTAAGTTTCGTAAGCCTTTTCTGCACTCTATTCCATTACTCCAATACTCCATCACTCCATCACTCCATAGACAGATTCACTTTGCATATTCGACCGCACGGGTCTCTCGAATCACCGTCACCTTAATCTGCCCGGGATATGACATCGACTCCTCAATCTTCTTGGCGATGTCCCGGGACAGCAGAATAGCCTCAGCATCTGAAACCGTTTCACTTTCCGCAATAATTCGCAACTCTCGCCCTGCTTGAATTGCATAGGATTTACTTATGCCTGTGAAAGACTTTGCAATCCTTTCCAACTCCTCGAGGCGCTTCACGTACGTCTCCAGTATCTCTCTTCGTGCACCTGGCCGTGCCCCTGAAAGCGTATCGGCTGCCTGTAACAGAATTGCCAGAACTGATGTGGGCGGAACATCTTCATGATGGGCGGAAATGGCATGGACGATACTAGGCGATTCTCCATATTTCCTGGCCAGTTTCGCCCCAATCAAGGCATGAGGTCCTTCAACCTCATGGTCTATCGCCTTTCCGATATCATGCAGGAGACCCGCCCTGTTCGCCTCCTTCACGTTGAGACCCAGTTCGGCAGCCATAATACCGCACAAAAACCCCACTTCCACAGAGTGACGTAAGACGTTTTGGCCATAGCTGGTCCTGAATTTCAGTTTCCCTATATGCTGAATCAACTCAGGATGAATCCCATGGACTCCCAGGTCAAAGGCTGCCTGTTCTCCAGCTTCTCGCATCTCGGCGTCCATCTCCTGGGAGACCTTTTTAACTGTTTCTTCGATTCTCGCCGGGTGGATACGCCCATCACTGATTAGCCGTTCCAAAGAAAGGCGCGCCACTTCTCGTCTCACAGGATTGAATCCTGACAGAATGACGGCCTCTGGCGTGTCATCTATAATAAGATCAATCCCTGTGGCGGCTTCCAGGGCTCTAATGTTACGCCCTTCCCGACCAATAATCCGGCCTTTCATCTCATCGCTCGGCAGATTAACGACTGCCACCGTCTTTTCTGCAACATAATCGCCTGCGTAGCGCTGAATTGCGGTTCCAATGATCTTTCTCGCTTTACGGTCCGCCTGTTCGCGGCTCTCGTTTTCAATGCGCTTGATGAACTTTGCCGCTTCGTAGCGGGCATCATTCTCCATGGCCTTGATCAAGAGTTCTTTGGCCTCATCCGCTGTCAAACCTGAGGTACTCTCCAGTTGCATTTTTTGTTGCTCGATCAATGCCTGATACTTCTCTTCTTGGCCATGCAGTCCTTTTTCCCTTTCCATAAGCCCTTGTTCTTTTTGGGATATGCTCGTATCACGGCGCTCCAGTTGCCCTGTCTTGCGATCAATAGCCTCTTCCTTTTGTGCAAGGCGTTTTTGTACACTTTTGAGTTCGGACCGTATCTCCTTGGTCTCATTTTCAAAGTCTACCTTCATTTGGTAGAGTTGATCTTTTGCATGAAGCTTGGCCTCCTTTCGGATGGTGCCGGCTTCTTTTTGGGCCTCCTCTATGATCCTGCGGGCTTCGTCCTCTGCAGCCCTGATTTTACCGGCCGTCAGTCTAGTGCGAATCCAGAAGGCAAGCACAAAACTTGCAGCTAAAAGGATGATACTGAGAACTATGACTGAGGTGATGTCCATACTGGTACCCCCCTTAATGCCCTGAAGGATTATTGGTCTTACACATAGGATCGACAATTTCGTAAGAAAAAAGACGACTGTGGTTATTTACTTCTTACGATTTTATCAAAATTGCAAAATGTTAACGGGCGAGATACCAACGGAAGCGAGACACAATGGAAAGACCCTAAACGAGTTGAGCGTACGCTGAGGTTGTATTGGGGGTTGAAAACTTATCGCTCGTTTTGGACGCCTTCTTAGCTTATGTTGAACTTAGCGCGGCTTCGCTTCGCAATTGGAATAATGGAATATTCCATCATGAGCGCAGGCTTCACTTCGTGTCCATCATTCCTGTCTTGGAACTCCAGCCAAGCTAATAAAGCGCTATAATGTCAACATGTTGTAGAATTTCCGAGACGTCAAAATTATGGGGAGCTTCGGCAATTATTCCGTTTGCCACACACTTATTGCCCCCACTTGATAGTGAGTAGCATAATATTGTTGCGTCCCAAATATATCTCAGCACAAACAATCTTGATTCCATGACGCTTTATATTGTGAAGGGTACCCCCGCCACAGTGCCGTGTCGCCAGACTCTCTTGAACCTGTTTGCACAGGTGGGGACCCTGTTGCTCCTTTAGGCTTTTCTGTATCCACAGAACATGCACACCAAAGCAAGAGAAGGTTCCCGTTTGAGTATATGTTGGCTCAAAAAACTTCTGCCGATCACGAGCACGGCAGGGGTCTCGCCCGTATTGCCTTAACCGTTGGCGTCAATATGTTCAATCAAAAGCTTACAACGTTGATCTACATCTCTTACAAGGTCCTGCAGGCTACCCCTCATTTCAAAATAGTCATTGGCAATATTCAGGGCAGCAAGAATGACCGTGTCCAGTTTGCCCGGCGCCTCAGCAGCCGCCCGGGCCTTTTCCACCTGTCCGGCTACATAATTTACAACCTCTTCAGACTGCGAAACTTGACCCCTCGCTCTGAACGTATAAACCTGTCCAAATACTTCTATGCTGATTAATCGCTCCACAGATATCCAAATTGAAGTGCCTAAAGTGATCTAAAGTGCCTAAAGTTAAGGTGTTCAGAATTCACAAATTAGAGCACTTAGGTAAACTGTCATTTGGGACCGAGAACCTGATCCAGTCTGCTCAGCAAGTTATTTATTTTCGACCCAATCATCGATTTTTCTTCTGCATAATGTTGTTCAGCAGCCAGCTTGGTCTTGAGAGTTCCTTCCAGTTCGTATATCTTGGCTTCCAATCCAGACTTGGCCTGCTGGAGATCACGACATGTCTGAACCAATTGCTGCACCTTATCTTCCAGCTTCTTAAATTGCTCAGGAAAACTCTCCTCCTCCATAGATCCCCCTAAAACCGCTTGGCACGATTTCTCAATAAATAGTAAGTTCTCAATAAGTTCGGGTAGATCATGTGCTATGAACATTTCCTGGATTCCCGCTTTCGCGGGAATGACAGGACTTACGTTAATTCGTCATTCCCGCGTAGGCGGGAATCCAGAAAACCTTGCCCTAATTTATTAAAATTTTACTAAGCACTGACATAAAAGTCAAGAGGATTTTGGTCCCCTCCCTTCATGGTCTGCTGCACAAACCTTTCAGCTTTGGCCAACTCCTCCATAGTGTTTACACCCATCATTTGAATGGTATCATTTATCTCTAAAAGGACAGCAGGTTTGCCCTCTCGGTACCCCCATTCTACCACGTCGGTCAAGTACAGCTCGCCCTGATCGTTATCCTTTTTCAAGCCTGCGAGGCCCTTTTTCAAGAAAGCCATGTTTATACAATAGGTTCCGGTGTTGACAATGGAGATTTTCTTCTCTGATTCTATTGCATCTGATTCTTCCACAATACGAATCGGGGCCCCGCGTGCGTCTAAAACCATCCTGCCATATCCAAAAGGTCTTGTAAGCGTCGTTGTTATGAGGGTCAAATAGCTCCTCTGAGCTCTGTGCTTATCAATCAACCTACGCACCGTTTCCGGCCTTATCAAGGGCGTATCCCCGCACAAAATGACCGCATCCTCGATTCCCGCCTGAACCTCTGGCATGGCGGTCATGACCGCATGCCCCGTGCCAAACTGTTCCTTCTGAACTGCAAAACGAAGCATCTGGTAAGATGCGAGGGCCTTATGCACGGCCTCGGCCTGATGACCTATAACGACCACAACGTCGTCCGACACAGCAAGGGCAGTCTCGACCACATATCGGATCATCGGCACCCCGACGATTTCGTGTAGCACCTTGGCTCGGCCCGACCTCATGCGGGTACCCTTGCCACCAGCCAATATGATAACAGCCACATTTTCCACAATGGAATATTCGTTTTTCCATTTCTTAGCGGTGAAGCCGCGATACATAAAATCGCAAAGCGATTTTATAATTTCTACCAAAAAAGAAGGGGCAAGTCAATTGACTTGCCCCAGTTATAACATTGTATTGAATAAAGAACCTATCGGGCTCTTCTGGTCTCCGCGATCCTAACCCTAACTAATGCCCGCTGCAAAGCGACTTGAGCGCGATTGAAATCAATGTCTTCTCGCCTGCTGGCTTCGGCCAGGCGCTCTTCAGCTCGCTTCAATGCAGCCGTGGCCCGCTCAACGTCTATATCTTTGCGTCGTTCGGCAGACTCAGCCAGGACTGTGACCTTGTTAGGCAGAGCCTCCGCAAAGCCGCCATTCACAAACACGACCCGTTCACTGCCATCCCTGTCCTTGTACCTGAGCATCCCTATTTTCAGGGTCGTCAAGAAGGACGTATGACCGATCAACACGCCAAATTCCCCGTATTCCCCTGGAACGACCACAATCTGGGCCTCTTCGCTAGCCACTGATCTGTCAGGGGTCACAACTTCTAACATTATATTGCCTGCCATAATCCCACCTATCTGTATTACTTATCTGAAAATCTCTAACTCTTAGATCTTATTCAATGGCTGCAAGCTTCTCGGCCTTGGCCTGAGCCTCCTCAATCGGCCCGACCATATAAAAAGCCTGTTCGGGAAGTTCATCGTGTTTCCCCTCGCCGATCTCTTTAAACCCCTTGACGGTATCTTCGACCTTCACATATTTGCCTGGCATGCCGGTAAACGCCTCTGCCACATGGAACGGTTGTGAGAGAAATCGTTGGATCCTGCGGGCACGTCCAACCGTGAGTTTATCTTCTTCAGAAAGCTCGTCCATTCCAAGGATTGCGATAATATCCTGCAGGTCCTTGTACTTCTGCAATATCATCTGAACCATACGAGCCGTTGAGTAATGCTCCTCGCCGACGACGTGGGGATCCAGGATACGCGATACTGAATCGAGCGGGTCCACAGCCGGGTAGATCCCAAGCTCTACGATCTGTCTGGAAAGCACGACCGTCCCATCAAGGTGCGCAAACGTGGTGGCCGGCGCCGGGTCTGTCAAGTCGTCGGCCGGCACATAGACGCACTGCACTGCGGTAATAGAACCCTTGGTGGTGGACGTAATCCGCTCCTGGAGTTCTCCCAGGTCAACTGCCAGCGTGGGTTGGTATCCCACCGCAGAGGGCATGCGCCCAAGAAGAGCAGAGACCTCAGAACCTGCCTGGGTAAAACGAAAGATGTTGTCAATGAACATAAGCACGTCCTTGCCTTCCTCGTCCCTGTAATACTCTGCCGCTGTCAGGGCCGACAGGGCCACTCGCGCCCGGGCCCCTGGTGGTTCGGTCATCTGTCCATAAATCAAAGCGGCTCTGGGAAGGACGCCAGAATTTTTCATTTCATGATAGAGGTCATTCCCCTCACGGGTCCGTTCTCCCACGCCTGCAAAGACAGAAATGCCACCGTGCTCCATAGCGATGTTGTGGATCATCTCCATCATAATAACAGTCTTGCCTACACCAGCACCGCCAAACATGCCCATTTTACCGCCGAGGGGGAAGGGAACCAGTAAATCCATGACCTTCACACCACCTTCCAACACCTTAACCGTGGTGTCCTGTTCAGTAAACAAAGGTGCAGCGCGATGGATCGGGAGATACTTGTCTGACTCGACCGGGCCAAGACCGTCCACAGGCCGGCCTACCACATTGAGGACCCGGCCCAGACCCGCATCACCCACCGGCATCATAATGGGCTTTCCGGTGTTCTTTACAGGCATCCCCCTGACCAGGCCGTCCGTCATGTCCATGGCAATCGTGCGCACCACCCGGTCACCCAGGTGGGCAGCCACCTCTACGACCAGGTTGTCTTCTACGTCGTTGATTCCCGGATTGCTGATCAGTAGAGCCGTGTAAATCAGGGGAAGCTGCCCCTCCGGAAACTCCACATCGACCACGTTGCCGATGACCGTGCTGATTGTTCCCATATTCACTATTTCTTGTGCCATCCTCTCAACCTCCCGTATACAAGTTATAAAATCGCTGTGCGATTTTATATAACGCGGCTTCGCCGCTCAAAAATGGAAATTCCTATACTATCCACAACTTGCAACACATCTAACCCTTCAGGGCCTCGGCCCCGCCCACGATGTCCATGAGTTCCGCAGTAATCGCTGCCTGGCGGGCCTTGTTGTAAACCAGGGAGAGCGAGGTGACCATTTCGTCACAATTGCTGGTGGCATTGTCCATGGCTGCCATACGTGCTGCGTGCTCGCTGGTGGAGGTTTCCAGCAAGCCTCCGAATATCTGGACATATACATGCTTGGGAAGCATTTCTCCCATGAGCTTCTCTGCCGAAGGTTCGCAGATATGTTCTGCAATGTAGCCCACCTCCTCAGCCTTTTGAGCTTCCTCACCCTTCTCGACCCCGGCGATGGGTAACAGCCGTTTTAGAGTTGGCACCTGTCTCGGCATAGACACAAATTCGGAAAAGATCACATAGGCCTCATCCGTTTCGCCACTCAGAAAACTGTCGATCAGTTCTGTTCCAACTTTGACCGCAACGTTGAAGCTAAATCTTGCGCCCACAACACCTATGTGCTGGCCGGCAATATGATGCTTTCTGCGACGAACAAAATCGCGCCCCTTGCGGCCCATGCAAATGAGCCGTGCTTCAATACCCTGGTCGGCCTTTTCCTTTAGAAACTTCATCCCCTGGGCTATCAAGTTCGTATTAAAACTCCCGCACAGCCCGCGGTCAGACGTCATAAGCAACAGATTGATGGTCTTCACTTCTGTCCGCGGCACAATGAGTGGCAGGGCATGCTCCTCATCTACTTCTATACGTTCAGCCAGACTCCCCAGGACCTCGGCAAATTTTTTGGCATAAGGCCTGAAAGCTTCCATCTTTTCCTGGGCACCCCTGAGTTTGGAGGCTGCCACCATGTTCATCGCCTTGGTGATCTTTTGCGTTTTCTTGACAGCTCCGATCTTTGTCTGTATCTCCTTAAGTGTCGCCATGCCTTAACCCCTATACACAAGTGTCGCTAATCACCGACTACTTGATCGTGTCCTTAAATTCCTCATCGTATCCAGACAGTGCCTTTGCCATGGTCTTGTCCAGGTCGTCGCTAATCACCTTCTTTTCCGCTAACTCAGCGAAAATCTGAGGATACTTGCTTTCAATAAATGGATATAAGCCGGCTTCGTATTTGCTCAGGACGTCTATGGGATATTTGTCCAGAAAACCCCGGGTTCCCGCATAGAGAATCATCACCTGCTTTTCCATCGTAAGTGGCTGATACTGGCCCTGTTTCATGACTTCCACCAGCCGTGTCCCGCGGTTCAACTGTTGCTGCGTGGCCTTATCCAGGTCGCTGCCAAACGCTGCAAATGCCTCCAGTTCACGAAACTGGGCCAGGTCAAGACGCAGAGAACCGGCCACCTGCTTCATTGCCTTTACCTGGGCCGCACCCCCCACGCGAGAAACCGAAAGCCCCACATTAATGGCCGGGCGGACTCCGGAAAAGAAGAGCGCTGGCTCAAGATAGATCTGGCCATCCGTAATGGAGATCACGTTGGTGGGGATGTAGGCAGACACGTCGCCCGCCTGGGTCTCGATAATGGGCAGGGCCGTAAGGGAGCCGGCACCTAATTCATCATTCAATTTGGCAGCCCGCTCCAGGAGGCGAGAGTGGTTGAAAAAGATATCCCCGGGATATGCCTCCCGTCCAGGGGGGCGTCTCAAGAGAAGGGAAATCTGCCGATAGGACGCTGCTTGTTTTGAAAGGTCATCATAAACGATCAGGGCATGCCTGTTGTTGTCCCGATAATACTCACCCATGGCACAACCCGCATAAGGAGCGATGTACTGAAGGGTCGCGGGATCACTGGCGCAGGCGGATATGACTATGGTGTATTCCATGGCACCGTATTTTTTCAACACATCGACCAACAGAGCAACGGTTGATTTCTTTTGCCCGCATGCCACGTAAATGCAGACCACGTCCTGGCCCTTCTGATTGATGATGGCATCCAACCCAATGGCCGTCTTTCCGATCTGGCGGTCGCCAATGATGAGCTCCCGTTGTCCACGGCCCACCGGCGTCATGGCATCGATCGCCTTGAGGCCCGTGTACATCGGTTCGTTGACCGATTGCCGGGCAATAACCCCAGGCGCGATCATCTCGACCCGGCGAAACTCCTTGGCATCAATCGGCCCCTTCCCATCCAGAGGCTCACCCAGGGCCGAAATGACCCTGCCCAGAACCGCGTCGCCCACAGGGACCTCGGCGATCCTGCCCGTGCGCTTAACGACGTCGCCTTCCTGGAGTTCGATATCCTCACCCATGATGGCCACACCCACATTGTCCTCTTCCAGATTGAGGACGAGGCCCATAATTCCATGGGGAAACTCAAGGAGTTCCATGGACATCGCCTTCTCCACGCCATACACCCTGGCAATACCGTCCCCAACCGACAAGATGGTCCCTGTTTCGCTCACGTCTATCTTCTTGTCGTAGTCCTGAATCTGGCCTTTGATAATGTCGCTGATTTCTTCGGCTCTAATTTCCATCAGATATTCTCACTCCTTTGCAAAGATTCTTTTAAACTCACGAGCTGAGTTCTCACGCTTCCATCTAATACCAAATCCCCGATCCTGGTCACCGCGCCGCCGATCAAGGCCGGGTCAACGCTGACTTCCATCCTCACCTCTTTGCCCGTCTTTTCGGACAGGGCCGCCCGGATCGTTGCGATACTCTCCTCCGGCAGCTCCACGGCTGACACAAGATCAGCGCGGACAATGTTGGCAAGTTCATCGGTCAGTTTTTCATAGAAGGTATATATATCCTTCAAGTACTGGAACCTGCCCTTATCAAATAAGAGCAACAGAAAGGACGACATGACCCTGGAGAGAGCTAAACGATCCACAACAAATTTTAAGACCTTTTTCCGACTTTCAGCATCATACAATGGGTTGGCAATCGCTTGCTCCAGCTCCTTTTGCTCTTCCAGGAGCTTTACAACACCTCCCAATTCTTCTTTGTACGACTCAGCCTGGCCATCTTCCTTACCAATAGTCAACACGGCCTTTGCATACCGCCTGGCGATCCTGATACTTATCACTGGGCTACCACCACCTTTGTCAAGTATTCATCAATAAGGCGCTCTTGATCTGTGTCGTTGATATGCTTTTTGATCAGTTCTTCTGCCATGGTCACAGCCTCTTCAGCCATCTCGGCCTTAAGCTGCTGTTTGGCCTTGTGAAACTCGTGCTCAATATTCTTCTTGGCCTGTTCCTGAAGTTTTTCAACCGCAACCTTTGCCTCCTCAATGATTTTCGCCTTTGCTGTCTCGCCCTCCCGGATATATTCGGCCACGATTTTTTCCACTTCCTGGTCCAGGAGGCTCAGTCTTTCTTTGTATTCGGCAAGCCGCCTTCCCGCCTCCTGCTTCTGTCCTTCCAGGTCATCCAACTGATCCTTGATCCCTTGCCGCCGGGATTCAAGGCCCTTGGCAACCGGTTTCCTTAAAAGATAAATCAGCACGCCAGCCAGTACCGTAAAATTCATTATACGCAACGCCAAATCTTTGCCTTTGCCCTTAGCCGCGTGCTCGCCATGTTCGCCCTCGGCGTCAGAGGAAGCCCAAACCAATCCAAAGGCAAGGAAGACCGAAACAACGACCAAAACGCTGACAACATAACGTGCCTTGCCCATCCTGATAAACGCCTTCATGACACAGCCCTCCCTAACATCTTTTCAGCAATCGTCCCGGAAAAGGTCTTTATCTCTCCCTCCAGTCTGCGCCTTGCATCCTCGGCATCTTTTGCAATCTGGGCGCGGACAGCCTCTAATTCTACTTGCGCCTTCCGGTTGATTTCATCGGTGAGCCTCTTGTCCTCTTCCTGGCCTGTTTGCTTCAACGCCTCTTTTTCCTGAACGCCCTGCAGCCTGGCCTCAGAGATCTTTGCCTGAAAAGTCTGGTCGCTTTCCGAAGCATCCCGTTGAACGGTCTCGATATCCTCTTTGTACGTTTGGATCTTTTTCTTTCTTTCGATGAGTATCTGACGGATAGGTTTATAGAGGATGGCGTTCAGAATAACGATCAGGATAATGAAGTTTGCCATCTGGATGAAGAGAGTGTAATCAATACTGACCATGACGAACTCCTATTGTCTGGTTTTGAGAGGTTTGGAAAAGTTGTTCACCCATATCTTAATACGACCAACTTGTCAAAGGTTTTTTTTCCTTTTATACATTTATGTCTGCCACTCGGACAAATTAATAGTCTTGCTGGAACCTACATCCTTGCGATTCATACTACAATTGCCATGGAAAACCACACCGGCATCAATGACCACCGTGGGAGCACATAGATCACCGAACACCCGCGCTGGCACATGTAATTCAATGCACTTTGTGGCATTGATGTTGCCACTCACCTCCCCGCACACCACAGCCGTGTCCACCAGGATGTCCGCATGGATAACCGCTTTTTCTCCAACAATCAGCGCCCCTTCTTTGCTCTCTATGGTCCCGGTGAAACGGCCGTCAAGTCGCACGGTCCCGTCAAATGCGAGTTTCCCTTCAAGAGTGGTCTCCGGCCCTAAAAATGTCTGTATTCCCTTTTTTGATTTTTTCATAAAGGAATCACTCCTTGAACAAAAACCTGCGCATACTAATATTCAATAAGATTCCAATAGCACCCATGGTAACCAACACCGAGGATCCCCCATAACTAATCAGAGGTAATGGAACACCAACCACGGGAAGCAACGCCAGCACCATTGCTACGTTAACAAGGGCCTGCCAAAAGATCATGCTGGTAAGACCAACAGCTAAAATGGTACCAAAGGGCTCCCTGGAACGTACCGCTATGTTCAGGCCCCATATTACCACAAACAGATACAGCGAGATGACCAGGGCCGACCCTAAGAATCCCCACTCCTCAGCCAGCACTGAAAAAATGAAGTCCGTACGTTGTTCAGGGACGAAAGAGAGGGCTTTTAGGCTCCCGCTCAAAAACCCTTTACCAAAAAGCATTCCCGAACCGACCGCAATCTTGGACATAAGGATGTGATAGCCTGCACCCAATGGATCTCCCTCTGGGTTAAGATATCCGAAGATCCGCTGCTTCTGATATTCTTCCAGGAAAAACCAGGCCAGGGCAGACACGACAATACCGACAGCACTCAAGCACAGAAGAGATCTGCGCTCAATCTTTACAAATATAGTCATGCTTCCTGCTATCAGGAGAAGAATGAGGCTCGTGCCGAGGTCAGGCTGCCTCGCGATTAAGGCAAATGGGATCAGGGTCCAGACAAGGGGCCTCCAAAGATCCTTGAGGGTGAAACCTTCTTGTGACACCCGATCAGAAAAATACCCTGCCAGCAGAATAATCACGGAAATCTTTATCAACTCTGAGGGTTGAAACGAGAATGGACCTATTAAAAGCCACCGCTGGCAACCCGAGACCTCTTTTCCTACAAAGGCCACTGCCACCAACAGTATGAGGGAAAAGGCATACACGGCAAGGGCCCAGCGCTTCAACCACTTATAGTTGAAGACTAACATTAAAACCATGACGGCTATTCCAATGCCAAACCAATACGACTGTCTCAGGTGCACCGACCCCGTTATATTGGCCATATCAGCACTGGCATTCACAGCACTGTACAGTGTGAGCATGCCGATGCCTCCAAGGACAAGGGCAAGACTTAGCAAGACCCAATCAAAATGCTGTAATAATCTTCGATCAATCATTGGATTGACTTTGGATTGACTATTGTCGATTGAAGATTGAAGATTGTTAATTGTTGATTGAAAGACTCAATCATCAATCGCGAATCGCGAATCGATTGTCGATTCACTATTGTCGTTTGACTGTTCATTTGCCAATTTTACAATCTTCAGTCTTCAATTTTCAATCTTCAATCTTCAATCTTCAATCTTCAATGCCCCGAGATACGTCTTGATCATCTGTCTGGCAATCGGCCCTGCCCCACTTGCTCCATGTCCGCCGTGTTCTACCAACACGGCCACAGCAATGCGGGGTTTCTCCGCCGGTGCAAAGCCCACAAACCAGGCATGATCACGAAAACGAAAGGGTGTGCTCTCAAGGCCATTTTGATCCTCTTTGTGTTTCATGGCCACGACCTGGGCTGTGCCGGTCTTGCCAGCCACCTGGCTGCCAGCTAAACGGACGATCCATCCAGTGCCTGTGCGTTTATTCACCGCATCAACCAAACCTGTCCTCAGAAGCCGGAGTGTCTTATCCGAAGCTGGGAGCCTTCCTAAAGGCTCTGGCATCCCTATGTGGATCGGGGAATCATCCGCGGCTACTATCCGCTCCACCAACAACGGCTTATACCGGGTCCCTCCGTTGGCCACGGCAGCCACCAAAGAAACCATCTGGATAGGTGTGACTAAGTTAGCCCCCTGGCCGATTGCCACAGAAAGGGTCTCACCGCCCTGCCAGGGTTCTCCTTTACTTCTCAACTTCCACGCTGAGGTGGGTACCAGGCCTACGGCTTCGTTGTCAACGTTGATCCCGGTGGGCACACCTAATCCGCACCCCTTAGCATATCGGGCCAAACGATCCACGCCCACTTTTTCACCCACCTGATAAAAAAAGACGTCACACGATTGAGCCAGGGCATCTATGATGTTTACGAATCCGTGTCCGGAACGTTTCCAACACCGATAGATGCGGTTGCCATACCTGTGATAGCCCGGACAGTAATATTTCGTGTTTTCATCGATAACTTCTTCTTCCAGCCCTGCGATGGTTGTTACGATCTTGTACGTCGATCCCGGGGGATACTGTCCCTGAATAGCCTTATTCTCCATGGGACGGAATTCATTGCTGGCAAGTTTGTTCCACGCTTCAAACGTCATGCCCTCCACAAACGCATTGGAGTCAAAGGCCGGACTGCTCGCCATCGCCAGGATATACCCATTGGAGGGATCCATTGCCAGGGCAGTTCCCGCCTTTCCGACCAGCAATGCTTCGGCCGTGCGCTGAAGCCCCATGTCCAATGTCAGGTAAATGTTATTCCCGGGTATCGCCTCCTCAGTCTTAAGGATCCTTGTGCACTGGCCCAGGACATTGACCTCGATCTGCCGTTTGCCACGCTTTCCATGAAGATAAGGCTCAAAGGCCCTTTCTACCCCGAATTTTCCAATGAAATCCCCAATCCCACTGTCACGAAAGGATCCACTTTTCAATTCCTCGCGACTGATCTCACTCAGGTATCCGATAAGGTGTGAAGCCCGTTTGCCCTCAACATAATGACGCATTGGTTCAACTGTGACCATGATTCCGGGAAGATCCAGTTTGTGAGCCTCCACAACAGCTATAGCATCCCGGCCAAGATCCCGTGCGAGTATGAGAGGCTTAAAAGAAGGCCAACCCTTTGCCTCCTCTATTTTTGCCAACAGCGTTTCAGGTCCAATATTCAATAGCTTTGCCAGCGTGGTCACAACGCGCCTGGGATTCTTGGCGTCTTCTAAGACAACCGAAACATTAAAAGACGGGCGATTGTCTACGATCAGCTCTCCATGACAGTCATAGATTAAACCACGGGGAGGGGGTATGCTTTGCAGACGAATGCAGTTATTTTCAGACAAGCGCCGATATTCGGAACCTTTTATGATCTGCAGGTAATAAAGTCGCGCCAAAAGAACCAAGAATACAGCAAAAACGCAGATCACAGTCCCCGACAGTCTTTGCCTGTACCAGTTCCCATCAACTGCATTAAGATAGGTATCGGTATCATTCATCGGTCTGCAAGATTCTGCCTCTGTTTTCGCCCCTGATTGCCGCGCGGGTTTCCACGCGGTTGTAAATCGTTTCTAAGATTAAGAGAACAGCAGGGCCTGTCACAGCAGCAAGAATAACTTGGCCCATCACAGACCAGACCTGATCACCCAGCCAATACGACCCTTCCCACGACTGGGCAGTGCAAAGAAGGAATATGAGGTTCTGCCCCAGCACGCAAAAAGCAATCAAGACTGATCGAAACACTGTGCCTTGCATATTGAAATAGTTCTTCACTCCCTTGACCAGTAAAAATATCCATACATAAACGGTCATATACAGACCAAATATACCTCCAGAAAAGAGGTCCATCACGAAGCCAACCATCAGGACCAGTGCGCCTGCCTTCCTCATAGGCAAGTTAAGCTGCAAAAAAACGACCAGGGGAATTAGAAGGTCATAAAAAATACCTTGAAACAAGGGGAGTCTCAAGATTGTGGTCTGTCCGACAACTGTGGCAAGTCCGATAATTGTATAAAGAAGAAAGACCTTCACGTCATCCATTAAGACGAATGTTTAGGATATGGGGTCACTCAAGAATTACCAGGGCCTCTTCTAATCTCCCGAAATCGACGAAGGGCCGCACTGTGACATCCTGGAAGATGCCAGACTGGCTCCTGGAAATTTTCTTGACGGAGCCTATACGAAGGCCCTTAGGAAAAAGCCCATCCAGTCCGGAGGATACGACAGTGTCTCCAACGCTGATCTCTCCCTTTCTCACAACATATTTTAATCGACAAGAGTCTTCAGCTTTTCCTGCAACAATGCCGCGGGTGCGTGTTCGCTGCACAAGTGCATCGATGGCGCTACTGCGGTCGGTCATCAGTAGGACTTTGGAGTGGCAATACGATGCCGCCATAACTTGACCCACGATTCCTTCTGGGGCGATCACGGGCATTCCTTTGGAAACACCGTCATGGGTTCCCCTGTTGATAATAATGGTCCTAAACCAGACAGAAGGATCGAGTCCAACAACCTGTGCAGGAAGCATGCGGCGGGGAACCTCGGACTTCATCGCCAGCAGCTTGCGAAGACGTTGGCAGGTTAATTCAGATTCCAGATGCCGGCTCTTTTCCATCTCAGCCCTGGCAAGCATCCCTCTAAGCCGATCGCACTCCTCACGGACTGCAACCAAATAAAAGTAATGATCCCATATACGGCCACAGAAGTGCATGGTGCGGGTTACACCTTCCTGAAAGGGCGCGATACCCGCCATTACCACTCTATCAACTATGGTGTACCGGTCAGGATGCTTGGCACTAATACAAAGGAGGGCTATATTGATCAAGGCGAGAAGGATCACACACAGAATCCTTGCCAGGCTTTTTGAAAACATGTCTCATGTACTTACCGGGAGAAGGTTTTATGGCAAAAAGACTTTCCGTTACTGGATCATAACCTCTCTCAGGATAGAAAGATCCTCAAGGGCCTTGCCTGAGCCCAGGACAACAGTCGAAAGCGGATCCTCGGTCACCCTAACGGGTAAATAGGTCTCCTCCCGGAGCAACTTGTCCAAGTTTTTGAGGAGGGCGCCGCCACCGGTCATAACGATACCCGTGTCCACGATGTCCGCTGCCAGTTCGGGCGGGGTCTGTTCCAACGCTATTTTTACGATCTCGACAACCGAATCGATCTGTTCCCCAATCGCGACGCGGATCTCTTCGGAATCTATGGCCAGAATTTTTGGGATACCCGTCACCAGATCCCTCCCTTTGACTTCAAGGGTCTCTACGTTTTCAGGATCACCGTAAGCGTTACCAATAGTGGTCTTAATCAGTTCAGCCGTCCTTTCTCCAATCAAAAGATTATACTTTCGTTTAATATATTGAACAATGGCATCATCCATCTTGTCCCCGCCGACCCGAATCGAGCGGCTGTAAACGATACCTGCAAGGGATATGACGGCTACTTCCGTGGTGCCACCCCCGATGTCAACGACCATATTGCACGTAGGCTCCGTAATCGGAAGACCCGCACCTATGGCTGCAGCCATAGGTTCCTCGATCAGAAATACCTCGCGGGCGCCTGCTGATTCAGCCGATTCTGTCACAGCACGTTTCTCGACTTGCGTAATCCCTGACGGGACCGCGATGATCATCCTGGGTCGAATGAGCCTTCTTCGGTTGTGCACCTTTCGGATAAAGTGCCGTAACATCGCCTCAGTTATCTCAAAGTCGGCAATAACGCCATCTTTCATGGGACGAATGGCGACAATATTGCCTGGTGTACGCCCCAGCATCCGCTTGGCCTCTCCCCCAACCGCCAACACTCTGTTTCTGTGCCTGTTGTCGGTACGAACCGCCACAACGGATGGTTCACTGAGCACTATCCCCTTCCCCTTAACATACACAAGGGTGTTGGCAGTGCCTAAATCAATTGCCAAATCGTCGGAAATGGCCCCAAGAAGTGCATTTAACACTTTCCAGACTCCCAATGTGAGTTTTTATCAATAGTGGATACACTTAGCTTTTAATATTGATTACCACACACAACATGCCATTTCAAGGAAATAATAAGTCCAACAGGATCAAAAAAACAATGAAATTTGCTTGAGATTTCTGATATAGGACAATCTATCGATGCCAACTGTAAGCGTCATCATTCCCACGTATAACCGCGCATGGGTTCTCCACGAAGCCATTGACTCGGTCCTGGCTCAGGACTTCCAGGATCTGGAAATAGTTGTGGTAGACGATGGGTCAACTGACAACACCCAGGAGATTCTCGAATCCTACAAACAGATCCGCGTCTTAGGGCAGGACCATCGAGGGGTAAGCACAGCTCGAAACGCTGGTATTGCCCTGGCTGGGGGGCGCCTTATCACATTTCTTGACTCCGATGATTTATGGCTCCCTGGAAAGATCTCCGCCCAGATCGCCTTTTTCAATACCCATCCAGATGCTGTGATTTGTCAGACTGAAGAAATCTGGATAAGAAACGGCAAGAGGGTCAACCCCAAGAAACGGCACAAGAAGTGGTCCGGGATGATCTTTGAACGTTGCCTGGAACTTTGCATTGTGAGTCCTTCGGCAGTGATGATGAGACGTTGCCTGTTTGATGAGATAGGCAGATTTGATGAAATCTTGCCCGTATGCGAGGACTATGACCTTTGGCTTAGGGTGGCCTGCCGCTTTCCCATACATTTAATTGAAACCCCCCTTGTAATTAAACGCGGAGGACACCCAGACCAGCTTTCAAGAACACCCTGCATAGACCGGTTGCGCATACATGCTCTAAAAAAGATCCTGAAAAGCGAGTTGTTAAGTCCAGGGCAATACTGCTCAGCGGGCGCGGCCCTGAAAAAAAAGTGTGCAATCTATGCAACAGGATGTCTTAAGCGCGGCCGTGTCAAGGAGGCGCATCACTACATGCGCCTGTCGCGTCGGTTCAGAACAAAGGGCTTCGCCCCAATTGGAGTATTGGAGTGACGGAGTGGTGGAGCTATGGGTTAGCAACAGTTCCCCTCCTCCAGTACTCCAATACTCCATCACTCCACGGGTGGATAGAAGGAAATGAGTATACTATTAGACGTCGTGTTGATAGCAATATCGATGGGCCTGTTGTGCAAGGGGTCGCATTGGCTTGTAGACTCAGCAGTGCGCATTGCACACAAGCTGCGTATGTCTGATCTGGCAATTGGTTTGACCATAGTTGCCATAGGGACCTCAGCGCCCGAGTTTGTGGTGACCATAAGTGCCGCCCTCAAGGGGCTGCCAGATATATCGGTCAGCAATGTCGTAGGTTCCAACATTTTTAACCTTGGATTCATATTGGGTGGCTGCGCTGCTATCCGAAACATCAGAACTACCTCCGTCCTTGTGTGGAGAGACGGCCTCTTTCTCCTCAGCGCCTCAGTTATTTTAACTTTATTTCTCAGGGATTTAACACTAACCTCTCAAGAAGGATTTGCACTTTTTGCAGCACTTATTATATACATCGGTTATCTTTTCTGGAAGAAAGTCCCCATAGAGCAAAAAGAGCCCGAGGAAAATGCCACATGGAAAGATATCCCCATTTTTGTTTTAGGAATCATCACGGTGATTGTCGGGGGCCACCTCCTTGTATGGTCAGCAGTTTCTATGGCTCGGGCATTTGGCCTCTCTGAATGGGTAATTGGGGTTACCATTGTAGCCGCAGGAACCTCGACACCCGAATTTGCCGTATCACTGGTCGCAGCTCTTAAGGGACGATACAGTATATCCGCTGGAAACCTAATCGGCAGCGATCTTTACAACCTTCTGGGTGTGCTCGGTTTAGCGGGGATGCTTCGTCCCCTCACCATTGATGCACCCGGCCTGCAAAGCCTGTATATACTTGTTGGAATGGTGTTGCTGGTGGTTGTGTTCATGCGCACAGGTTTTCGTGTCTCTCGTGCCGAAGGTTTTGTTCTTGTGGGATTTAATCTTATTCGGTGGATATTCGATTTTTCGGCCCAGGGGTGATTGAAAATGATTGTTTTTTCTTCATGCCAGTGCTAATCACTCCACCAGTCACGTAACGGTTTACCATGGAAAAACAGAAGATACTCATCAACGCGGTTGATCCGGAAGAATGTCGCATTGCCCTGGTAAAGGGAAGTCGCCTGGAGAATTTTCATATTGAGACCACCGCTGGAGAAATCACCCGTGGAAACATTTACAAAGGGATGGTCACACGGGTGGAACCAAGCCTGCAGGCCGCCTTTTTTGACTATGGTACGGAAAGGAACGGCTTCTTGCAGCAAGACGAAATACACAGTGATTACTATTCTATTGAGAAACCCGCGGCCGGAAAGAGGGGGACCCTTGCCATACGAGATCTTATCAAGCCCGGCCAGGAACTCCTGGTCCAGGTCACCAAGGAACCCATCCTGAATAAGGGGGCTATGCTTACCACCTTTATCTCTTTGCCTGGCCGCTATGTTGTGCTGATGCCTGGGGCGAAGAGTTCAGGCGTTTCCAGGAAAATCGAAGATGAAAATGAGCGCGGACGTCTCAAGGACATTATAGAGTCTCTGAAGGTCCCCGAAGGTTTTGGTACGATTGTCAGGACTGCTGCTCAAAACCAGAAAAAACAAGAAATCTCCAAAGATGTCCGCTACCTGCTTCGTCTATGGAAAAACATAAAAAAGCGGGGTCTCAGCACGGCCGCCCCGTGTCTCCTCTACAGGGAACGCCACGTTGCAATTCGCGCCATCCGGGATCACTTCACATTCGATGTAAACGAAATCCTAATAGATAACAAGAACATATTCCAGGATGTGAAGGACTTCATTCGCATTATATCTCCGCGGCATACAAAAATCGTCAAGGTCTATAAGGATCCAGAACCGATCTTCACCAAGTATAAGATCGAGGATCAGATTGGCTCCATCTTTGCGAGCAGGATTCCCTTGAAATCGGGTGGTCACATCGTGATCAACCCCACAGAGGCCTTAGTGGCTATTGATGTCAATTCTGGTAAAGCGACACGTAAAGGTTCAATGGAAGAGACCGCGTATGCGACCAATACAGAGGCGGCTGCTGAAATTGCACGTCAACTACGCCTCAGGGACCTGGGTGGTCTTATCGTGATCGACTTTATTGATATGCGGGAACATAAACACAATTTAGCCGTAGAAAAGACTATTAAAGAGCACACCAAGCTGGACAAAGCCCGGATTAATCTAGGCAAAATCTCCAAGTTTGGTCTCATGGAGCTCACCCGCCAACGCATCGCTCCGTCCATAGAATACGGCAGCTTCATCCCCTGCTCTCATTGCCAGGGAAAAGGCCTCGTTCCGTCTGCCGAGAGGCTCGCGCTCGAGTTTCTGAGAAGGCTCCGCTCTGAAACCCTTAGAGACAATATCACACAAGTAAAGGGGATCGTGCCCAGCAACGTAGCTCACTACCTGCTTAACAAGAAACGAAGAGAACTCCTGGACGTGGAGATGAGACGAAACCTGACCATTACACTTGAGGGAGATCCTGCCATGCAACCGGGAGACAGCCGTATAGTTTGTGAATGATTATTGTGTTTGTTGAGTTTGTCGGGTTTGTTGGGTCTATTGGGTTCATTGGGTTGATTTGGTTTACTGGGTTAACTCAATAAACTCAATAAGCAGTGAAGGAACAAAGCTATGAATTGGGAGACCTTTATTGATCTCTTACAGAATATCCTTTATACACAAACTGGGCTTTTCCATCTTCATTATAAGCTCGTCATCATGTGGGGGATCGGCCTATTTTTCATTTATTTGGCCGTTGCCAAGAAATACGAACCCTTGCTCCTGCTGCCGATCGGTTTTGGAATCTTCATTGTTAACTTCCCCCTGACCCCGCTCATGGGCTTCGACGCCAACGGTAAACGGGAACTGTTCAACATATTCTACCACTATGGTGTGGAGTGGGAGGTCATCCCGTGCCTCATATTTCTGGGACTCGGGGCCATGACCGATTTCGGGCCCCTCATTGCCAACCCGAAAACCATGATCATTGGGGCCGGCGCTCAACTTGGCGTCTTCGTGACATTTCTGGGCGTCCTCCTTTTTGGATTTACAATGAAGGAGGCTGCATCGGTGGCGATTATTGGAGGGGCTGACGGACCCACAACCATCTACCTCACGGCCAAGCTGGCCCCCCATCTCCTTGGGGCCAATGCCCTTGCCGCTTACTCGTACATGGCCATGGTCCCTTTGATTCAACCCCCCATCATGAGACTTCTAACGTCCAGGCAGGAACGAAAGATCGTCATGAGACAACTGAGGCCCGTGTCGAACCGTGAAAAGATATTCTTTCCGCTTATCGTAGCGGCGGTCATTGCACTTTTGGTCCCTGCGGTAACGCCTTTAATGGGAATGTTTATGCTCGGAAACTTTATGCGAGAAAGTGGGGTTGTAGATAGATTGGCCGGGTCCGCGCAGGGCTCTCTTATGAATATCGTCACCATATTTCTGGGCATCTCCGTAGGTGCGACCATGCAGGCTGAAAAATTTCTCACGGCCAAGCCGTTGCTCATCTTTTCCTTCGGCCTGCTCGATTTTGCCATTTGTACCATGGGTGGCGTCCTGACGGCAAAGATCATGAATCTCTTTCTGAAGGAGAAAATGAACCCCCTCATCGGCTCAGCAGGGGTTAGCGCAGTCCCCATGGCAGCACGTGTCTCACAGATGGTCGGACAACAGGAGAATCCCAATAATTTTTTGCTCATGCACGCCATTGGCCCGAACCTGGCCGGTGTGATCGGTAGTGCGTCGGCAGCCGGCATGTTGATTGCGATGTTTGGTTAAGGGAGATGAGGATGGAAGGTATCGATTGGAGCTATGCTATTTCCACACTGCTTATACGCTTTGTTGGCATATTCGTTGTCCTTGGCATCCTGCAGGTAGTGATGCAAATCACGGGCAGGGTTTTTGCCCACCTGGATGCCAGGAAGGACATGGAGAAGGGACTGACGCAAGAAGAAGCCGCTGCTGTGGCCATGGCACTTTACCTGTATGAAAGGACCGATTAAACCTCCAGGGTCCAATGGCCAAGGAACTAACCCACATCTTGATCGCGCAAGACGTGGTCAAGCAACTGAAAGGATCTGGACAGCAACTGCTGGCCCAAGTTATTAAGGAGAATCTCCCTGCCTTTTACCTGGGCGCAATTATCCCTGATGCCTTCTACTACGATGTGCCCCCTTTTCGTCTAAACCCCAAAAAGTACGTTTGGGTCGCCCGCGCCCTTCACTTAAAAGAAGCTCTCAAGAATGATCAAAAAGCCGTAAGCTTCTTTGACGCCATTGCTGCTGACCCTCATGTGTGGACCTTAACGTTGCCTTTTGCGGCAGGCATTGTAACTCACACGGTGACAGATCGCATCATTCATGGGATTATTCACCATTACACGTTAAGCTGGGGAGAAAAAGGTAGCCTTGCCCTGGCAACCCATCGGCAGATCGAGACCTTGATCGATATGGTCCTTCTCCAGCAACTACGGCGCCATCCCAGAGACTTTCTGCGCGAAGGCCTGGCAAAAGTTGACCAACCCACCGGGGATTGCCTGTTTCGCTTTTATCTGGCGCATCTGATCGGATACACCACTCTGCCCCCCTTCCTCTTAAAGGCTCTCAAGAGGGCTCACGCTCAACAACGCCTTTTCTTTAGACTTTTCACCAACAAGGCTCTATATCGCATCATGAATCTCTCAAACAAGCTTGTGCCAGGTTGTCTGCAGGCCTGGTCCACCCTGTTTTATCCGGACACAGTTGGAATCCGAACCTTTCCAGTCTTGGAAAAGCTCGACCTCAATGCCCTCACCGATGGTCACTCCTTTACAGGGACCCTTGCCTCCCTCATGGACAAAGTGACAACCGAGGCAATCCAACAGATCAATCTTGGCGTGAGGAGGCTGGCTTAACGCGAACTGAAAGCCGACACCGCACTTGATGGGCCATCTATGGCTAACTCCACGCGGTGCGGCAACGCCGTGATTAGTATTGACAGTAACTCTGTAATCCTGTAAATAAAGAATTTGCTCTGACGTCTGGAAGAGGGGGCCCTATGCCTGAAAAAACTTCACCAAATGTGAAGTCCTCCAAAACCGGCCACTATGTGCTTCTGGCTGGTCTCTGCATTGTTCTGATCGGCGTTGTTGTTTGGTTTGTTTTGATAAAACCAGAAAGACCCTCAAAACCGGCCCGGCTTGCGTCTGCACCTGACTTAACAAAAATGATGCCCATTGCTTCTGGAAAGATCATTGACTACGGCAAGCTAAAAGAAAAGACCGATAAAGCACTGATTGCCCTGATGGAAGAGCGAAAGGCCCCATATGGTATTGAGAAAAGTATTGACATGATTGTCAGGCCGGACGAGTCAATCAAGGTTGGAAAAGAGACGATTCGAATGAAGACTATACTGGATGAAGTGCAAATCAAGGAGGGAGAAATCCTGGAAGCAGATTTATCGGGTGAACCTGAAACCAGGGCAGAGGAGGATGCATTTGGAATTCATGTAGTTCAGGCCGGCGAGAACATATGGGACATACACTTCAACCTGTTAAAAGACTATTATGACCACAAGGGCATACACCTTTCGCCTTTGGCCGACGAGCCGAACCGTCTGGGCTACAGCTCTGGCGTGGGCAAAATCTTGAAATTTTCGGAAAATGTGGTTCACATTTACAATCTTAGGGAACGCAGACTTGAGACCAATCTGGATCATATTTATCCCTTGAGCAAGATAGTTATCTACAACATGGGTCGCATATTTGCTCTTCTTGATAGAATTGATTACAAAAATGTTAATCGAATCGAGTTTGACGGAGAGACTCTGTGGTTGCCAGCCGTGCAATAATCGGAGTACTGGAGCACTGGAGGACTGGAGTGATGGGTTAGAACTAGCTGGCGTAAGGCCCAGGGCACAAGGCGCACGGGGTAAACATCTTGCCTTGCGCCTTATGCCTTGCGCCTTATACCGGTTTAAATACCCACTACTCCAATACTCCATTGCTCCATTGCTCCCTGTGATTGGAGACGTCATGATCAAACGATATACCCGTGAGGCCATGGGCCGTATATGGACAGAGGAAGAGAAATTCCAGGCGTGGCTTCTGGTAGAGATCCTGGTCTGTGAAGCCCTTGCTAAGATTGGCCAGATCCCTAAGAAGGCAGCACAGAATATTCGAAAGAACGCACGCTTTTCTGTTGAAAGGATCAATGCCATTGAGGCCGAAACCAAACATGATGTTATTGCCTTCTTGACAAATGTCGGAGAGACCGTCGGCCCGGACGCACGATACATCCATTTGGGGCTGACCTCGTCGGACATCCTGGATACTGCCATGGCCGTGAGGCTCAAGGGGGCGTCCAAACTGATTTTAAAGGGGTGTGAGCGTCTCATGCTTGCCCTGAAAAGAAAGGCCATGGCTCACAAGCACACCATCATGGTCGGCCGGTCCCATGGCATACATGCCGAGCCTATCACCTTTGGCCTGAAGCTGGCCCTGTGGTATGACGAAATGGGACGCAATCTCAGGCGGATGGAACAGGCCATGGAAACCATAGCCGTTGGCAAGATCTCAGGCGCTGTGGGCACCTATGCCAATATTTCACCGGAGGTGGAAGCTTATGTATGTCGAAAACTGAGCCTCCAGCCTGCGGCCATCTCCAACCAGATTATCCAGAGAGATCGCTATGCCGAGTATTTTACGACGTTAGCCATCATGGCCTCTACGATAGAGAAGATCGCGGTAGAGCTTCGCCACCTTCAAAGGACAGAGGTCTCAGAGGTCGAGGAGCATTTTTCAAAAGGGCAAAAGGGGTCCTCTGCCATGCCCCACAAGCGCAACCCAATAGGCTGCGAAAACCTGTCCGGCCTGGCGAGGCTGGTTCGCTCTAATGCTGCCGCCGCCATGAACAACATACCGCTGTGGCATGAACGTGACATCAGCCATTCGTCTGTGGAAAGGGTAATCGCTCCTGACAGCACCATTCTGGTTGACTACATGCTAAGCCGGATGACGAAAATCATACGTAACCTTGTCGTCTATCCCGAACGGATGGAGCAAAACCTGGAACTCACCCGGGGCCTCATCTTTTCTCAGCAGATACTCCTTGCCTTGGCCAAACGGGGTGTAAGCCGGCAAGAAGCGTATAACATGGTTCAAAAACAGGCCATGGGGGCATGGAAGAAAAAAAAGGGGTTTAAAGAATTTGTCCTGAGTAATTCAGATATTCGAAATTACTTGAAACCCGATGAGATTGAAACACTCTTTGATATAAAGGCCCAGCTAAGGCATGTGAACACTATCTTTGCCCGAGTGTTTGGAAAAAACGCATAGAGCATAGAGCAAAGCGCATAGAGCAGGGAGCAGGGAGCAAGAAAACGCTATGCGCTATGCCCTATGCATCATCGAATAACGAGTGGGGCGATTTTGATCAGGCCAACTCCATTGGGTTGGAAACTTGAGTAGTTGTAAATCGTGTAATCGCAGAGCGCATGGAGCAGAGCGCATAGAGCAGGGAGCAAGAAAACGCTATGCGCCATGCGCTTTGCCCTATGCGTCATCGAATAACCATAACAAAGGAGGTAATTATCTTGATTGACATTGCATATGCCATGGGCACAGGAGGGGGCGCAGGCGGACAGGGTGGCGGATTTGGGGCTTTGGTCCCACTCATCCTGATGTTTGCCATATTCTATTTTCTTTTGATACGACCCCAGCAAAAGAAGCAGAAACATCATCGCCAGATGCTCGGCAGCCTTAGAAAGGGCGATCGTGTAATCACAAGCGGTGGGTTGTATGGTCGGATTACGGGCATCACCGACACGGTTGTTACGCTTGAGATTTCAGAAAAGGTGCGTGTAAAGGTGGGACGCACCAACATCGCAGGGTTAGTGCAGGCCGAAAATCCCGAGAGAAAATGAGAGAGGTAATGAGTTGATGCAACTCAAATGGAGGCTATTTCTCATTCTTGCCCTCGTGGTAATGGCATTGGTATATGTTGTGCCGTCTGTCTATTCCAATCTCCCTACCTGGTGGAGAACCCTGGGTATCCTTCCCACTGAAAAGATTCATCTGGGCCTCGACCTTCAGGGCGGCATGCATCTCGTACTGGAAGTCCAAACCCAGGAAGCAGTAGAAAACAGAATAGAACGAACCGTTCAAGAACTCCGGGATGCCATGAGAAAAGCCCGCATTCGATATGCGGAGCTTGATCGTGTACAAGCGATTCAAATATCGGTCCGCATTTTGAATCAGAAAAACACTGAGGCCTTTGACAAGATGCTCGACAAGGAGTTCGGGTGGCTCCGCCTTGTATCCAGAACCCCTGAGGGTAAGGATGTTGTTGTCTGCCTCGATCTACCAGAACAAGAAGTCAAGTATATAAAAGAGATGGCTTCCAAACAGGCCATGGAGACTATCCGAAATCGCATTGACCAGTTCGGTGTCAGCGAACCGGATATCCGTCGACAGGGACAAAATCGCATCCTGGTGCAACTTCCGGGAATCAAGGACCCTCAAAGGGCCATTAACCTGATCGGACAGACAGCCCTTCTGGAATTCAAACTATTGGATGAGGACCATGATGTTGAGGCGGCCCTGAAAGGAAACATTCCGCCAGGCGATGAGATCCTTTATCAAATCAGTGAAGACGAGGTGACAAGGCGTACCACAAGGACACCGTTTTTGGTTAAAAAACGAACTTATCTCACCGGTGAGTATTTGACGGATGCCAGGGTTCAAATCGACTCCCAATTCAGTGAGCCTTATGTTTCCATGGACTTTGACAAAAAAGGGGCCAGGCTCTTTGAACGGATTACTGAAGCGAACGTAAAAAAACGGCTTGCCATTGTCTTAGACAATCGCGTGTACTCGGCCCCGGTCATCCAGGAAAAAATCAGCGGAGGCGAGGCACGCATTACTGGCAATTTTACCACCGAAGAGGCCCGGGACCTGGCTATTGTCCTGCGAGCCGGTGCCCTGCCTGCGCCGGTCAAGATTCTTGAGGAACGAACTGTTGGGCCTTCTCTGGGCCGCGACTCGATTGAAAAAGGACTCCTTTCCATGTGGGTCGGCGGCATTTTTGTTCTCCTATTCATAGCGATGTATTACAAAGGTGCCGGTATCATTGCAGATATGGCCATCTGTCTGGACATCATTTTGATTGGAGCTGGTCTGGCATTCTTTCGGGCCACGCTCACCTTGCCGGGCATGGCGGGAATCATCCTGACTATAGGCATGGCCGTGGATGCCAACGTGATCATCTTCGAACGTATTCGGGAGGAGGCTCGCCTGGGCAAGACACCCAGAGCTGCTGTGGATGCTGGCTATAGCAGGGCTACAATGACCATTCTGGACGCCAATGTAACCACGCTTATTGCAGCCCTGGTCCTCTTTCAATTTGGAACAGGCCCCATAAAGGGCTTTGCGGTTACTCTGAGTATTGGGATCCTGGCAAGTCTCTTTACGGCTATTTTGGTTACAAGAGCGATCTTTGACTATCTGATTTTTCAGCGACACATAAAGCACCTGAGTATCTAAACCCGGTGAATCACGGAGTATTGGAGAAATGGAGTACTGGAGTGATGGATTTGGAGGAAAAAAGGCTCTTTTCCGCTCTTGCTGCCCACTACTCCAGTACTCCAACACTCCATTATTCCATTTGCATGGCACAAATCGATTATCATCAAGAGACATATGAATTCCATGAGTTGTAAAACTTACGAGACCTATGACCCATGCAGTTTATCAAACCTGATATAAACATCGATTTCATAGGAAAAAGGAAAATCGCCTTTGTGGGATCCCTGGTGCTGGTCGCCGTCAGCATCATCTCCCTGGTTGCAAAAGCGGGGCCCAGGTACGGGATCGATTTTGCCGGCGGAACAGTGGTTCAGGTCAAGTTCGCAAAAGAAATTGAACCCGGGGCTATCAAGAACGCTCTCAGACGATTGGGTCTGGGTATCACTTCGGTTCAGGGGTTTGGAGAAAGGAAAGAACATGAGTTCCTGATCAGGGCAGCCGAATCGACCGAGGCACTGGAAAGTCTTGCCCCTGAGATCAAACGGGTGATTGAGTCTGCCTATCCGCAGAACAAAGTGGAAGTGCGTCGTGTGGAGATGGTGGGTCCCAAGGTGGGTAAAGACCTTAGAGAAAAGGCGCTTTTGGCCATGTTTTCTGCCCTTCTCTTTATCGTGGTCTATATCTCAGGCCGCTTTGAGCTCAAATGGATGGTGAGCATCATCATGGCTTCGGGCCTGATCGTAACGCTTCTCGTATTTACCAAATTTGGTGTGAGCATTCCGATACTGATTATAATCGCACTGCTGGTCACTCTAACATTGAGTTTTTATCTAAAGCTGAGATTCGCCATGGGCGCTATTGTGGCCTTGATACACGATGTGTTCATTACAGTCGGGGTCTTCTCGCTGACTAATAAAGAATTTACCCTTCCGATTATTGCAGCCCTTTTAACCATCATAGGTTATTCCTTAAATGATACAATCATTGTGTTTGACCGTATCCGAGAAAACTCACGCAAATATCACCGGCAGCCTTATGAACAAATCATAAACCGCAGTATCAACGAAACCTTGAGTCGTACACTCCTCACATCCCTGACTACTCTGGCGGTGGTTGTAGCCCTCTTTGTCCTGGGAGGGGGCATCATTCATGATTTTGCCTTTGCCCTGATTATCGGTATTATCGTAGGGACCTATTCCTCGATTTATGTAGCAAGCCCTGTTCTGATTATCTGGCAGCAAACCATGAAAAAACCGATCGCCAGACTACGCTCGCGTCCTTTCCACTGAAAACCCTTGACACAGCCACCCGCTTGTTCGTATAGGAGCCATGCTCGGAAAGCTACTTGATACTCGATACTGGATACTGGGTACTGGATAAAGATACAAACTGGATTCATACATCATAGTATCAAGCATCGAGTATCAAGCATCGTGTATCGGGCATCGAGTATCGGGCGTCAAGCACCGAAAAACTCGTAACTCGTAACTCGCAAGAAATTTTACAGACTTATGGAATCGCTCATCCAGTGGCTTGGCCTAAAATCTGTCCCCGGTGTCGGTAACCGCTTGTTTCTGCACCTTATTCAACACTTCGGGGAGCCCGAAAAGGTTTTTTCGGCGTCAAGAGAAGAACTCTTGCAGGTAGAAGGGATTAATGATCATCTGGCATCGGCCATCCAGGGCCACAAGATTCCAGGGAAGGTTCAAGAGGACCTGGCCCTTGCGCAGAAGAATGGAGTTAGGCTCATCACCTTTTCAGATCTTGACTACCCTACCCTCCTGCGCCACATACACGATCCCCCTCCTGTGCTTTATGTATACGGGACACTTGACCCGGACAGTCTGAATATTGCAATTGTAGGGTCCCGAAATGCCACATCTTATGGTCGCACCATAACCAAACGCCTGAGTGCTGACCTGGCCCGACGTAGCTTTACCGTGGTGAGCGGAATGGCGCTCGGCATTGACTCCGCTGCCCACATTGGAGCACTGGCCGGCGGGGGGAAAACGATTGCTGTGCTGGGTTGCGGCCTGGGTACTATATACCCGGCTGAAAACAAGAGGCTGTTTTATCGAATTGTCGAAAGCGGAGCAGTCATCTCAGAATTTCCGTTTTTGAGCCCGCCTGACGCACACAACTTTCCCGTACGAAACCGGATCATCAGTGGACTGGCCCTCGGTACTGTCATTGTGGAGGCCACCCGTAGAAGTGGGAGTCTAATCACAGCGCGTCTTGCAGCCGAGCAGGGACGTGAGGTATTTGCCGTGCCAGGCAGTGTTGCCTCATTTAAGAGTATGGGCACCCATCGTTTGATCAAGCAAGGCGCAAAGCTCGTGGAGCACACGGATGATATCATTGAAGAGCTAAACATCGCCCAGCCACTGCCATCTGCGGATACCAAGGAAAAACGAACCATATCACTCACACCGGATGAAAAAAAGATAATAGATGAACTGAGTCCTTACCCGGTGCATATTGATAAGCTGGTTCGACGCCTGTCGCTTTCAGCGGCACAAGCCTCAAGCCTCCTTTTACAACTGGAGTTAAAGGGCCTGGTGACGCAAAGCCCCGGCAAATTGTTTGCCAGATGTGAACCCTGACCCGGACAAGCCGGAATTCAGGAATTGAGGAATTCAGGAATTGAGGAATTTGAAATCCGCATTCCGCATTCCGCATTCCGAAATAGTATAGAAAGGATACCCCTTGAGTAAATCCCTTGTTGTTGTTGAGTCCCCCACCAAGATCAGAACACTGAAGAAATACCTTGGCCCTGATTTTGAGATGGCCGCAACGGTCGGCCATATCAAAGATCTGCCGGTAAAAGAACTCGGCATTTCTATAGAAGACGGATTCAGGCCCCAATACACAACCGTCCAGGGTAAAGAGAAGGTCATTCGTGGCCTGAAAAAGGCAGCCGCTAATCTGAAGGATATCTACTTAGCGCCGGACCCGGACCGGGAAGGAGAGGCTATCGCGTGGCACACGGCCGAGATCCTTAAAAAAAGGGGGCGCAGATTTCACCGCGTCTTATTCCATGAGCTGACGCAAAACGCTATACGCGCTGCTATGGCCTCCCCTCAGCAGCTCGACAAGCACAAGTTTGAGTCGCAGCAGGCCAGGAGGATACTGGATCGCCTGGTGGGATACCAGATTTCGCCCATTCTGTGGCAAAAGGTTCAACGGGGCTTGAGTGCGGGCCGTGTTCAGTCCGTAGCAGTCTGGATGATCTGTGAACGTGAAAGGAAAATTCAGACCTTTCAAGCCGAGGAGTATTGGAGCGTGACCGCACACCTTGAAGGAGACTCGCCCCCGCCCTTCCTCGCCAAACTCATCAAGAAGCATAACAAGAAGGTACACATTCCGGACGAAAAGAGATCGCAGGCCATCCTCAAAGACCTTGCAAATGCCTGTTTCAAGGTAGAAAAGGTCGTCCGGAAAACCCAGAAGAGGAATCCTGCCCCGCCTTTTACTACCAGTAAACTCCAGCAGGAGGCAATTCGAAGGCTTCGGTTTTCTGCAAAGAAGACCATGTCGGTTGCCCAGCAGCTTTACGAGGGCCTCGAACTCGGTCCTGGAGAGCCAGTGGGCCTGATTACCTATATGCGCACAGACTCTACCCGCATTGCCCAGGAGGCCATCGACGAAGCCCGGCACCTGATCCAGGATGAATTTGGCCACGACTATCTCCCAGCCAAACCCCGTTTCTTTAAGAACAAGAAGAAGGTCCAGGATGCCCATGAGGCAATACGCCCCACGTCGGTGTTCCGCGCGCCAAAAGATATCGACAGGTTCCTTTCCAGGGATCAGCTGGCCCTTTACAAACTGATCTGGGAGCGTTTTGTGGCGTGCCAGATGAACCCGGCTCTTTTTGATCAGACCTCGGTGACGATCTTGGCCGGGCCATACATTTTTCAGGCATCAGGCTCTGTGATGCGTTTCCCCGGCTTTATGGCGCTATATACCTTGTCAAATGACAGCCAGAGTCAATCAGACAGCAAGGACGCACTGCCAGCTCTGAGTGAAGGGATGATCTTGAAATGTCATCGACTGGAACCAAAGCAGCATTTTACTCAGCCTCCTCAGCGGTTTTCCGAGGCATCCCTGGTCAAAGAGTTAGAAGAAAATGGTATCGGAAGACCAAGCACCTATGCGACGATCCTGACCACCATCAGGCAAAAGGGATATGTAGACCTGGTCAAGGGGTTTTTCAGGCCAAGCGAACTCGGTTTTATCGTCAACGACCTTTTGATAGAAAGTTTTCCGGACGTCTTGAATGTCGATTTTACCGCGCGTATGGAGGACGATCTGGACAAAATCGAGGAAGGAAAAAATGATTCGATTACGGTATTGGAAGATTTTTACCGTTCATTCAAAAAGGACCTGGAAAGGGCAGCAAAAGAGATGCAGAGCGTCAAACGCACTGGCCTGGCTGTTGATCTGAACTGCCCGGTATGTGGTCAACCTCTCAAGATTAAGGTTGGAAAGAGTGGGCCGTTCCTTGCCTGTTCAGGCTACCCGCACTGCAACTTTACCCGCAATTACACCCGCAATGAAAAAGGGCAAATTGAGATGGAACAGCCGACCGCAGAACAGCCTACGAATGAGATATGCGAAAAATGCGGAAACCCCATGGTGCAGAAACTGGGGCGGTTTGGCCCGTTCTTAGCTTGCTCAGCCTACCCGGCCTGCAAAAACACCCGCTCCCTGAAGGCAAGAGCCACGTCGAAAACTGAGCCCACTGGTGTGAGGTGCCCCGAGAAAGGGTGCAATGGAGAGATTGTTTCGAGAAGATCAAAGCGAGGCAAGCTGTTCTACGGTTGCACCCGTTACCCAAACTGCACCTTTGCCCTCTGGGACAAACCTGTGCCTGTTACGTGCCCCAAATGCGGTGCCCCTTTTCTGGTGGAAAAATCTACCAAAAAGGAGGGACCACACCTACGGTGTCTCAATAACGAGTGCTCCTACAGACAGCCGCTCAAGGATAATACCAACACGTCATAAGGGTTTTGCGGTTACATCTTCATACATAATCTAAGACTCGCGTAACCTTTCTTCAACCTATGTGCTGGATTTTCTTTGCATCCATCCGTTTCTTGACGGCAATGGCCGTATGGCCCGTCTTCTAACACTTCTCTTGCTCTACAAGGCAGGTTACGAAGTCGGTCGCTACATCAGTCTGGAGCAGATGGCGGAACGCACAAAAGAGAGCTATTATGATACCTTGTACGAGTCATCTTTGCAACCTTCTGATTAGCTCCAAATGGCCTCCATTCATTCCAACCTCGTGTAAGACCCCTTAAGCAAATTTCATTAAAATTCCAAATACCATCACATCGCTTAGTTCAACCATGAATTAGTGTATCGGCTTCGCGACACAGTAATTCTTAATTCGTTAGATTTTTTTGAATCTCAGTACCTATTTTGGGTTATTGAATAATTATGTCATGATAAAAATTGAATTTGTTCAATTTTCTGACGTTTACATCAGAACTTCGTTGTAATCGTTAACAATCTCCACAAGAGCCCGTCAGGCACGTCTTTTGACGGGCTTTTTTTTCGTTCTCTGCCATATAACACACAAATTCACACATATACAAAGACAACGCAACCTGGCGCATATTTGAAGGTCTGGCAATGTAATCCTTGACACAGAGCAAGAATTTTGAGATATGAGCTGAGAGCATTGGATCACACTGGACTTTTAAAACGGGGAGGCCGAAAATGGCGAAACCGGAATGGGATGCCATAGGGTGAATCTAACACCGCGTTTGTTCCAATGAAATCAGTAACTTGTGCTTTAATGATTGACAAATGATACTATTTATGATACTAAGTTATTAAAGTTTAAGTTGATATATGCCGAAAAAGAAACAAATTGATTATTATATCGAAAACTTTAAGAATTACAGTATTAGAATGCCATGGGACATTTTCGTCAAGATTATGATATCTCACTATGGTTGTGAGATGGAAAGCAAGCGAGGCTCAGCAAGGGTTTTTATAAAAGGTGAAATTCGTGTTACTGCCCATGAACCTCACGGGCGGGAAAAATTCGTGTCAAAAAAGGATAGAGGGAGGATAATAAAATACCTGATCAACAAGCTAGATTTATAGGGAGACGAACATGAAGAAAGACTTAAAGTACTATATAAAGTTGAACTATCCCATTACTATTGAAACCTACACTGAGGATGGAAAGGTTCATTACTCTTTAGAAGTGCCCGATCTTCCAGGCTGTGGGGCGGATGGAAAGACCCTTCACGAAGCAATGAAGAAACTTCAGGACGCAAAGAGCCTTTGGATAGAGGTGAGTCTTAAAAGAAATTTGCCCATACCAGAACCAATCTCTGAGGATGATTTTAGTGGCAAATTCTTGTTAAGAATCCCCACCAAACTTCATATGGCTTTATCAAAACAAAGCAAAATAAATGATCTTAGTCTAAATCAGTATGTAAAATCAATCTTGGAGACACACGCGATATTGGCATATGAAGAACAGAAAATGAAAAAGCGCGAGGACAAGCTATTAAAAGCCATCGAATTGCTTACGAAAAAATTTGAAATGTTGGAAAAAAGGCTAGAGTCCTTTGAAGAAATCTTCAGACCGCGTCCCAAGGAAACTGAATATATCAATGACGCAGCAGATTACGGTGTCCCATCATTGGTGGTTACCTCATCCTTGCCTCCTGCTCGCCTTCCAATAGGGCTAAGACCATGAGAGACATAAAAGAACTTGTAGTAAAGAAGATAAATATTTTTCCGGTTGACTACATACCATATGCACATTTAATGCGCCAAGATTTTATTGAGCATATGATAGATCGTTATAAATTTCAAAAACATGAAATGCCTTTCGGGTTCCACATGAAAGAGGCTTCAAGCTTGTTGGTCTTTTATAGCGGAGAGTACGACTTTGAGGACAAGAAGATAATTATAAACAAGCTTACTTTTGAAAACAGGAAGATTGTTCTTGAGGCTAGATCCTCCTCTCAGGTATCAAAGAAAATTTTTGGGGCGATTGCAAAAGATATCAAGAAATTTGACCCGATTAAAGCCTTCAAGATGTCAGACGCCTGCCATCAGTCCGAAGAGACTTCCTGCATAGTTTCTTTAGATATAGAATACATGAGCATTTATTCAGAAGAGTTAATATCTTTTCTTCATAATGGTTTTTTACCGCTGCTAAAACATAAATATCTTGATATGCGACCTAAGCACATGAGTTTTCAAGTAGACTTTGAGCCGGACGTAAAGCTGGCTCAAGAGAAGATTATGCTTGCATCAAAAACTTTAACTATTGAACCAAGAATGGGGCAGAGCCTGAAGAAAAAAGTATTTTATACAGAATCGCCATTTGATTCGGACACACACCTTAAACTTTTGGAGAAGTTTGAAAGGATATTTTAGTCCAAAGGCCCCACAGAAAAAGTCCTCTTCGCATCAATTTAATACCTCTCAAATCCAGCAGAAACCATATATTTTGATTTTCGGTTTTCCTTCCGACTTGGCATAGCAGGACGCGGCGTTTGAACTCATTCATTAATCCTATGCAGAAAAGTAGTATGAACTGAGTACCAAGACCCCATTTTTCATGAGAAGATCTGAGGTTTTCTATTGTCAGCTTATGTCAAAATTGCTTGCTTGGCCTCAGAGGTCCCCGGGTGGCTCTCGACGGCCAGAAACGGGCATTTTTGGCAGAATTTGTGGGGTTTTTTGTGCTCACATGCGTTTGGTGCGTCTGGGGCTCGGAATGTCAACCGAAAATTGACCACCTGTGATAACC
>JAGMBW010000142.1 GCA_023129535.1 Desulfobacterales bacterium | reverse complement strand
AGATTAAAAATGAGTTTAATCTTTGGGGTTTAACGATTCAACCAATCAACGAATTAACGATTAACCAAGATGAGTTACTGATTTACAAATGGACGTCCCTCATTTCTCCCCCGTCAGTAAAAAAGGGGCATGACATTTGCCAAAAATACGATGGCCAGTTAAATTGAACAACAACTTAACAAACTTAGCAACGTCCCCCCCCCCCGTCTATGGCCATCGACAGATTTGGCAAGGTCTCCATATGCGTAAGATTTGATCCCAAGCGTCTGGGGGTAATCGGGGATGCCGCTATAGATCCATTAGTAGATATCTGGAACGGACCAAAAAGAAAAGAATGGGTGGAGTATCATATTCAGGGAAGAAGAGATAAAGTACCGCTGTGCAGTTATTGTGATTTCTGGGGGGTTCCGACAGGGATATAGGGAATGCGGATTCGATAATTGAAGAATGTGTTATGTTGTGATTTATAGATGATTAAAATAAATGAATATTTCAAACAAAAAAATCCTCATCACCGGCGCTGACGGATTCATCGGCTCACATCTTACGGAGGAATTAGTGCGCCGTGGCCACGATGTACGCGCTTTTGTTTTTTACAATTCTTTCAATTCCTGGGGCTGGCTGGATCATTCAGAACCGGAGATCAAAAAGAGCCTTGATGTTTTTGCCGGGGACATCCGTGATACACATGGGGTAAAACAGGCTATGAAGGGATGTGATGTTGTTTTTCACCTGGCAGCCCTGATCGCTATTCCCTATTCCTATCATTCGCCGGACACTTACGTGGACACAAACGTTAAAGGAACACTGAACGTTGTTCAAGCGGCGAGAGAACTTAACGTAAGCAAGGTGGTGCATACCTCAACCAGCGAGGTCTATGGAACAGCGAGGTTCGTTCCTATTACGGAGGAACACCCCCTCCAGGGTCAGTCACCGTATTCTGCCTCCAAAATAGGCGCAGATCAGATCGCCATGTCTTTCTACCATGCCTTCAATACACCGGTGAGTATTATTCGTCCTTTCAACACTTACGGGCCACGGCAGTCGGCAAGAGCAGTGATTCCCACGGTAATCACACAGATTGCCAACGGGCAGCGTAAAATTAAGCTGGGTGCTCTCCATCCTACTCGTGATTTCAACTATATTAAAGATATAGTGCGTGGTTTTATTGCCGTTGCAGAGTCAGAGCGTTCGGTGGGCGAGGTCATAAACATCGGCAGCAATTTCGAAGTCACCATAGAAGAAACAGCCAACTTGATTGCTGAAGTTATGGGTGCAACGATTGAAATTGAAACAGAACAGGTCCGCATGCGTCCAGAAAATAGTGAAGTAGAGCGCCTCTGGGCGGACAATACCAAGGCCAAGATGCTGACCGGCTGGGAACCTTTGTATAGCGGTAAGGAAGGCTTTAAGCGTGGACTAACTGAGACAGTGGAATGGTTCACCAATCCTGAGAATCTTAAAATCTACAAAGCCCATGTGTATAATATTTAAATGTCAAATTTAGACCTGCAGGCCATCATACGTTCGCTCAAAACTGTATTACCCAATGATAAGGAGTCTATCGCTTTACATGAGCCCAGTTTTTGCGGAAATGAATGGAAATACGTGAAGGAATGCCTCGATACTGGTTGGGTATCCTCGGTGGGTAAATTTGTGGACAAGTTTGAGGCCATGCTTGCGGACTATACGGGTGTCAAACAAGCTGTGGCCGCGGTTAATGGCACGGCAGCTTTGCATATTTGTCTTAAGCTGGTTGCGGTAGAGCAAGGTGACGAGGTGCTCGTGCCCACCTTAACCTTCGTTGCAACTGCCAATGCCGTTACGTACTGTGGCGCTATCCCTCATTTTGTAGACAGCGAAGAAAGAACATTGGGGCTTGATCCATGGAAGCTTTTAGAGTACCTGTCCGATATTGCAAACGTTCGTGATGATGGATGCTTTAACAGGCTGACGTCGCGTCGAATAAAAGCCGCTATCCCAATGCATACCTTCGGTCATCCAGTTGATCTTGATCCCCTCGTGGAAATGTGCAGTAGGTTCAAATTGGCGTTGGTCGAAGATGCTGCCCAATCCCTCGGGTCTTATTACAAAGGCGGGCATACGGGGAACTGGGGGAAGGTTTCAGCGCTCAGTTTTAATGGTAACAAGACTATCACGACAGGTGGGGGCGGGGCCATTCTCACCAACGATGAAGAGCTTGGCAAGCAGGCAAAACATCTGACAACGACAGCAAGGGTTGCACACAAATGGGCAATTGTTCATGATCATATTGGATACAACTATCGTTTGCCCAATATCGATGCTGCCCTCGGATGCGCACAACTGGAACAGTTGCCCGGTTTTATAAAAGAGAAGCGCACCCTATCTGAAAGTTACAGAAAGGTTTTCGAAGGGATACCAGGAGTGCACTTTTACACCGAGCCAGACTTTGCAAAGAGCAATTACTGGTTAAATGTCTTGCTGTTAGATGAAAGATTTTCAAATCACCGGGATGTATTACTGGAAATGACTAACAATGACGGCATCATGACCCGCCCCGCCTGGATGCTCATGCACAAACTCAATATGTTCAAAGATTGTCCCAAAATGGATTTGAGTGTGGCAGAAAGCTTGGAGCGGCGTTTGATCAATATACCGAGTAGCGCAACGTTGATGAGCTGAAAGCTGAAAGGGTGTAAGAGGTTGAAGCTGTATCTGGATATGTGCGTTTACAACAGGCCTTTTGATGATCAAACACAGGCCAGGATAATGATTGAAACTCAGATTTTCATTATGTTGATGGGGATGATATCAGGAGGTCGGTTTGATCTGGTCAATTCGTTTGCGTTGGAATATGAGAACAGCAAGAATCCCAACATTGAAAACATGCTGAGGATATCAGACTTTTTAGGATATTCCACAGAGTACATATCCTACGATAAAGGCATCCTGGATAAATCTCTGGAGTTTGAGAAGTGTGGCCTGATGGGCATGGATGCCGTGCATATTGCATGTGCTCAAAAAGCAAAGGCCGATTTTTTTATAACGTGTGATGACAATCTCATTAAAAAGCTGGGACGGATTGATAACATTAGTATTGCATATTATAATGTGATTGATTTCGCATCCAGGGAGGTTTTTAAGATATGAATATACCATTGATTGAACTGACTCCTGCTGAGGTTAGAAGAGCAGGCTGGGATGCCCTGAGAAAAAAATTAGGCCCTGCCAGTGCTTTAAAATTTATTTTGGATTATGATCGCGGTAAAGGTAATTATACTGAACTGCGCAAAAAGATATTTAAGGGAAAAACAGTCAAAGATATCATCGAGGATATGAAAAAGGAAGGATATGTGTGAGCTTTCAGCTTTGAACTTCTATTCTGTGAGCTATAATTTTTATGAAAGAAAAAATTATCTTAATCGGCGGCGGAGGCCACTGCAAGTCGTGCATTGATGTAATTGAGTAGGCCGGAACATTCCAGATTGTGCGGGTATTGTGGATGTGCCGGAAAAGCTGCACCAGAAGATTCTGGGCTATGAAATCATCGCCACAGACGATGACCTGCCGCGACTTGTAAATGAATATGACAATTTGCTTGTAAGTATCTTTATTGATTAGCAGGCGAACTAGAATGAAAGAGTCAAGAGCAGACTTGACCCCAAGCCTTTCCTGTACATCCTGTTAATCCTGTCAAAAAAGAAAGAATGTCAATATTTCACGGACGTCCCCAAGTTTCACCCGGACGTCCCCAAGTTTCACCCTTTCTATCCCGATCCCAAAGTTCACCGGGGCCGCCGTTCCAGCCCGCCCTGTCGGCGACTTACGATGGGTTTTTGCAGATAGGAGGTAAATGCTATGAATTTGCTTGAAGATCTCCCCAAAGAAATTAGACCAGAGGAATTCGGTGAATTGTTGGAAGTGATTGAAAAAGAATTTCCTGCCAATGAATTTCCAGAACTCTTTGTCCATTACCAAAAAAACAAGCGTAAGATTGTTGTTCTAGCCGTTGGTAGCAGCAACGAATGCGCTGAACAAATTGTCCAGGTTTTTAAGAAACATTCAAACCTTCGGGCACAGAGTGGGATGTCCAAGATGATAAGGGCACCCAAAACGAAGTTTTTATTAAGGAGAACCGTTCGATGTCAATAATCCTTGAGATGGATGGTAATTATCCTGATATCTTCTCCGGTATTGTTTCCTTTGAGAATGCGCGGACGGGTATGAAGCTGACGATAGAATTACCCAAAGATGTCGTGAGTGGTATCTATGGGATAAGGAGTATCACGATGGATACTGGCGGTGCTGCAACCATACTTCCTGAAAACCTTGCTCAAAGATTGGATATAAGGAAACCGCCAGATAACCATCAGATGTACTACATCTTCGGTGGAGTCGGTGGCATGAGTGTATGCTACTACTCTCCGGATGCAGTGATTGTCAGAATTGGAGACAAAATGAAGCAATTAGAAAAGAACATCTTTCCCTTCTTTCTTACTTTCTATGCGCCTTCCATCACAAGTGAAGGAAAGCTCCTCGCAAGGAAAGAATATCAACCTCATACCAGTGAGATTCTCCGTTTCATTTCTCCACCGTTTCAGCATCATGATGATTACACTGTGGAAGTTTGTTCTCCTGATGAAATCTTTCTTCCTAAAAATAGAAGGTTGAAGTTGGAGGTTGATGTTGGAAATGAAATTGATTACATCCTAATTGGCCGAGATTGGCAGCAGGGATTCAAGTGTACCTTCGAAGCGCAGAAGATAATGCTAATGAACCGTTTCGATTCTGCTTGAAGGATTCTGGATATTTTAGCTATTTCACCCCCAAATTTCGTTTTCGCCCTTTACTTTTTTCATTGTAGTGTAAGAATATAATATCGATTACCTGTGCCTAAAACCTCAAACCTAACGTCTAACACGGCGCAGCATGCCCCTATCGCTCACATTGTAAACTTTTATTTTGAGGTTTGACCCCAGTTTTTTCCCTGTCTTTATAAAGTTACACAAAATGGAGTTAGTCAAGCTAGTCAAGGACGTCC
>JAGMBW010000141.1 GCA_023129535.1 Desulfobacterales bacterium | reverse complement strand
CAAAATTTATCCAGTTTATCCTGTTTATCCTGTCAAAAAAATGTCCTGTACTTAGAAACATCGTATCATCTCCCAAGAGAACCGGGGAAATTGAGTTGACATAAAGGCTATTTTTGGTTAAATTATGGAAATCTTAATTCCAATAAGGAAGCAAATATGGAAACAAAGGTTCGTTTTTTCCAGGATACGAAGCAGAGTTTTTTTCTGTTTGGCCCACGCGGGACAGGAAAGTCAACATGGGTTAAACAGAGGCGATCAGCGCCTATGTTGCCCTTTACCTCAGGGAAGAGGTTTAGATGGAGGGGCTTGTCCGCAATATCGGTGCGTTCAGTCGGTTTTTGGAAGCTGTTAGCTTTTCGCATGGCGCCGTTCTGAATATTGCGGATGTTGCTCGAGATTGCCACGTAGAGCGCAAAACCGTAGAAGGCTACATTTCAATCCTTGAGATCTTATGGTAGAAATCGAGGCTTTTGAAAGACATATTGAGGCCCTCACCCGGATCAGCAAGGCGATCACGTCTGATCGTTACATTGAAGACATCCTCCGTCTTGTGGTCGCCGTGACAGCAGAGACCATGCGCTCAAAAATCTGCTCCCTCTGGCTTTTGGATGACAACGGCTATGAGTTGAAACTACGTGCTACCCAGAGTTTGAGTGAAGATTACTTGAAAGAACGCTCGCTGAAAACAGGGGAAGGGATTGTGGGCAAGGTCGCTCTCACTCGCAAGCCGAGGTCAGTTCCAAATGTGGTGCAAGATCCCGATTACAAGGAAAAAGAGCTGGCCAAAAAAGAAGGGCTTGTTTCTATGCTCAGTGTGCCCATGGTGGTCAAGGAGAGGGTGATCGGTGTAATCAACTGCTACACATCCTATCCCCATGAGTTTACAGAAACTGAAAAGAATGTTTTGATCACTGTGGCCAACGAGGCGGCGGTGGCCATAGAAAACACGGAATTGATGGTAAGAACCAGGGTGATTCAAGAGGAGTTGGAGTCAAGAAAGCTTATCGAACGGGCCAAAGAGATATTGATGACACGTCGCTCTTTGTCTGGACCGGACGCCTACCGGTGGATTCAAAAGCGAAGTATGGATACTCGAAAATCGATGAGGGAAATCTCCGAGGCGATCGTCTTAACTGAAGAGCTATAGATTCCAAGATAATGTTTTTGGGTGAGTAATCTTCTGCTTTCCAATGAACTTCTTAGCCGTCAACTTATTGATACTGGATACTGGATTCTGGATAAATGTAACAGGTTTCAGGTTTCAGGTTTCAGGTGTAAAGAATGGGAAAAGCAATGTTCTCTCCTGAAACCTGAATCTGGATAAAAAAACGAATGTATTTTTCTTATCTGTCCAGCATCAAGTATCAAGTATCCAGCATCCAGCATCTGCCACAAGTGACATTATAGCATTCTCATTTCATAATAGAGCCCATAACCCCAAAATTTTTTTCTTAAGGACTATATGAAATCTTGCAAAAACACTTGACAGGGTAGAGCTTTTCGCATAAAAATTTTTTTGTAGGCTCAAGAGATACAATGGCGTGTTTCTTGGGAGACGACAATGGTGTCCAACAGTCCCAGAGGGATCGTTGGACTTTTTTTTGTGAAAAGAATGAGTGAAGGAGGGATTGGTTATGTCGTTTAGCAAACCGAATCGAAGCGCAGCCACCTTAACGACCACCAGGGTGGATCCTGCACCCATCTCCGGCATCTGTGTCACGTGTGTGGACGGGTGTGAAGGACCATGTGAAATCGGGCGTTCGGCGCTAAAGGGAAGAGAGGTCCTCTATCCGATTCCCTTTGGAAAGATTACGGCCGGCTCGGAAAAGGATTACCCTGTGGATTTCTCCCATTTCAATATTCAGGGAACTGCGGTTGGGGCCGTAGGCATCGAGGCCGATTCGGATAAGGCCACTTTTCCGGCTGTGGATACCACCACTGCGCTCGGTGCTGACGGAAGCATCAAGCTCAGTTTCCCGGTATTCACAGGGGCAGTTGGTTCCACTGAGATTGCCCGGGTCAACTGGACAGAGGTAGCTGTTGGCGCAGCCATATCCGGGGTGATTGTGGTCGCGGGCGAAAACATCTGCGGTATGGACCCGCAGGCGGAATTCAGTCATGGAAAAATATCGAAGTCGCCTGAAATGGAACGCAGGGTCAATGCCTTTAAGGAATGGTATGACGGCACAGGCGGCATTATTGTCCAGGCCAATGTGGAAGATACCAAGCTGGGCGTACCAGAATACGTGATTGAAAAGCTGGGCTTAGAGATTTTTGAACTGAAGTGGGGACAGGGCGCAAAAGATATTGGAGGCGAAGTAAAGCTCCCCACTATAGAGCGGGCCCTTGAGCTGAAGCAGCGGGGCTACATCGTGCTTCCAGATCCAACCAATTACGCTGTCCAGAAGGCATTTAAGGCCGGCGGCATTACGCAATTTGAGCGCCATTCCCGTCTTGGGATGGTTGATGAAGATGCCTTTTATAAAGAAGCAGAGCGCCTCCGGGGCCTCGGTGCAAAATATGTCACTCTAAAAACCGGGGCGTATCGGCCTGCCGACCTTGCCCGGGCGATCAAATATTCTTCCAATGCTAAGATTGATCTTTTGACCATAGACGGGGCTGGCGGCGGTACGGGGATGAGCCCGTGGCGCATGATGAACGAATGGGGAATTCCTACGGTGCAACTGGAATGTCTGGCCTATCAGATGTGCGAGAAGCTAAAGGCCAAGGGGGCCTATATCCCACCCATCGCCATTGCAGGGGGACTCTCATTAGAAGACCATATATTTAAGGCGATTGCACTGGGAGCGCCCTATGTAAAGGCTATCTGTCTTGGAAGGGCCGTGCTGACTGCCGCCATGGTGGGAAAGACCCATGGCCGGTTGATGGCGGAAAAGATGGAAGACGAAGGGGAAGAGCCAGGCGAGGGATACGTGAGGCTTTTTGCTGTGGGTGCTGAGCTCAAAGACCGATTCGGAAAGGATTTTGAGAAGCTTCCCCCGGGGGCGATCGGCATGTATTCTTACATCGACAGGATGAAGCAGGGTCTACAGCAATTCATGGCAGGGGCCCGAAAGTTTGCCCTTCGCTACATAGATCGTAACGACCTCGTAGCCCTTACACGGGATGCGGCAGAGGTGTCTGGCATCCCTTACGTCATGGAGAGCGATGCCGAAGAGGTGGAAAAGATTTTGGGCTAAAAGGAGGCAACATTATGTTGAACATCATCTGTAAACACAACTGCAAGTCGTGTTTTGCCGAACCTGTCTGTGCTGTCGGGGCCATCATAGACCAGCAGGGATCCATATATGTGGACACGGATAAATGTATCGGCTGTGGATGCTGCCGCACCGCATGCGTGACCTTTAGCTACGATCAGGCCCTGAAACAAAAGACCGTGGAGTGGCTCAGAGGCGTAGCGTAGTATTTCGTCATTTGTCATTTGTCATTGGTCATGGAGTAATGGAGTGTTGGAGTAATGGAGTACTGGCGTGAATGAAGTGAGGTTATTTTATGTATGGATGCACTGGTCGTTGCCTTCGGGTGAACTTGTCTGAAGGCAAACACTCGATTGAAGAAATTGACCCTGAACTGCTCGACAAGTTCTTGGGCGGACGGGGGCTTGGGGTGAAGGTCTACTCAGACGAAGTAGACCCGCAAACAGACCCCCTGGGGCCAGAAAACAAACTGATTTTTGTTTCTGGCCCGCTCGTGGGCACGGGTGCGGTTACTGGCGCTTCATGTAACGTTGTCACAAAGAGTGCACTCTCGGGAACCATCGTCTGCGCCAAGATGCGAGGGCACTTTGGGGCAGAACTCAAATTCGCAGGATTCGACATGATCATCATTGAAGGGAAGGCTGAATTCCCGGTGATCCTGTCCATCTTAGACGATAAAATCAACATCCAGCCAGCCCTTGAGTGTTGGGGCCGCACCACATCGGAAACAGAGGAGGTATTCAAGAAAAATCTCACGGACAAGTGGGCAGATCGGGAGACATACCTGGTCTCTATCGGTCCGGCCGGCGAGAAATTGGTCCCTTTGGCAAACATCGTTAATGATCGGCTTTTATCCGTGGGTGGCGCTGGCATTGGCGCGGTCATGGGTTCTAAGAATCTCAAGGCCATCGCTGTTAAAGGAAGTCATTCCCTTTCGGTAGCAGACGGCGATCGGTTTGTGCGGGTGGTTACGACGCTGATAAATAAGCTGAACAGCGCCCCGCTCACCTCTCAATCCATGTCTGCCTGGGGATCCGCCTTTCTCGTCGGCCTGTGCAATCAAAAGGGCGTACTACCTCAGAAGAATTTCCAGGCTGCTGCTTTCACGGAATCAAAGGATATCGGTACCGAGGCCCTGGCCAATGCCTTTGCGTTAAGAAGCAGAGGGTGTTTTGCCTGCCCCATCGCCTGTATCAAGAAGACGGATGTAAATCATCCCCTCTTCAAAGGAAAAGGGATGGCACCTACCTACTGGGCTATTGGGGCCCTTGGCCTGAACTGTGGTATTCGGGACATGACCACGATCGGAATGGCCAACATGATCTGCGCCGAGATGGGATTGGATCCGATTGCGGCAGGAGGCACCGTGGCCACAGCCATGGAGTTGATGGAAAAAGGGATCACCTCCAGCGACACCTTGAAGCTCGAATTCAGGTTTGGCCAGGGAGAAGATCTGCTTCAGGCGTTGACGCTGATAGCCACCAAAAAAGGTCATGCCAAAAGAATAGGAAAAGGGGGAGAGGCCCTGGCTGGGGAGTATGGCGCACCAGGATCCTTCATGGGTGTCAAGGGGCTGCCCATGGCCCCTTTTGATCCCAGGTCTATACAGGGCATGGGTTTGCATTTTGCCACCTGCAACTACGGCCCCCATCATCTTTATGCTTATACGTTTATTGACGAGCTGTTAAATGTTCACGAGGAATTGGATCCCTGGAGCACGGAGGGCAAACCTGAACTGGTTAAACGATACCAGGACATGGGCGCCGTCATAGATTCCCTTGGTCTTTGCAACTGGCCATTGATGGGGCTCAAGTTTAATAATTTCGTCCCGATGGTCAACAGTTGCTTAGGGACTGACTACCGGGCGGAGGATCTGCTGAAGATTGGAGAGCGGATCTGGAACCAGGAAAAGCTATTCAACATGCGCGCCGGATTTGATCATACCCATGACACGCTGCCCCAAAGATTTGTAAAAGAACCGATTCCGGGTGGTCCGGCTGAGGGGCAGATCAGCAAAGTAGATGAGATGCTTCCCGGCTATTACGATCTTCGTGGATGGAGCAAGAAAGGCGAACCCCTGCCTGAAACCTTAGACGCGCTGGGGTTATAGTGTTGAGTGGTTGAGTGATTGAGTCGTTGAGTACGCCCATCCTTAACTTTAGGCACTTTAGTTCACTTTAGGCACTTTAGTCACTCAACTAATCGACTACTCAACTATTCGACCACTCAACCTCGAAAGGTACCCATGCCAAGGATAAAAATCGATCACAGCAAATGCACCGGTTGTAGGCATTGTGAGATCGCCTGTTCTTTAAATCACGCCGGTGTCGCCAATCCCAGAAGGGCCAGAATCAGGGTCTTTCGTGAGGGAAATGTCTTTTTTCCCGTGATTGCCGGCCCCTTTGTGGATGCGGCTTGTACGTCGAAGGTTGACATAAGAATAGGTGATCAGGTTTACGATATGTGTTTGCTCTGTCGTGCCTCCTGTCCGCAGAAGCCCTTTTTCATCGAGGCCGAGACCGGCTTTCCCTTAAAGTGCGACTTCTGCGGCATCCCTCCAAATCCTTCCTGTGTACACTGGTGCAATTCAGGGGCTTTAGAGTTGGTTGATGATTAACGATTTGGGAATTTAAAAATTTAGGAATTGAGGAATTGAGTAAGCGTTCACAGCGCCTAATATACCCAGTGTCATTGCGAGCCGAGCGAAGCAATCTCATTGTTTCATGTCTCAGAGATTGCTTTGTCGCTACGCTCCTCGCAATGACGAGAAGAAATATCGGTGAACGGTTACGGAATTCAGGAATTAATCCCTTAATTCCTTAATTCCTCAATCCCCCAATCTTGTGACATGAATCAAATCAATAAGCATCATAACATCGTTGGGGCCGTAATGGTCGTTGGCGGTGGAATTGCCGGTATCCAGGCCTCCCTTGATTTAGCTGACCTCGGTTTCTACGTCTATCTGGTGGAAAAAAATGCTTCCATCGGCGGGGTCATGGCGCAACTGGATAAGACATTTCCCACCAATGATTGTGCCATCTGAATTTTATCGCCCAAACTGGTTGAGGCCGGTCGGTCTCCAAACATCAAGATCATAACCAAAGCGGAGTTGATTGCCGTTGACGGAAAAGTGGGCAACTTCACTGTCAGGGTGCGTCGCCAACCCCGGTACGTGGATGAGAATCTATGTACGGCATGTGGCACGTGTACCAATTACTGCCCTGTTCCAATCAAGGATGAATATAACCAGGGGCTTTGCTCCACCAGGGCATTGCACATAGATTATCAACAGGCCATACCAGCGGCCTTCCATGTGGATGCGAACACCTGCTTATTTCTAACAAGGCAAGAATGTAAACAATGCGAAAGAGTTTGCCTGGCCAAGGCTATCAATTTTGAGCAACAGGCAGACGAGATAGATCTCCGTGTGGGGGCGGTGATACTCGCCCCTGGATTTGGCCGGATAAAGAAAGAGGTGTTGTCAAGATATGGTTATGGGATCTCTCCGGATGTAATCACTGGCATGGAATTCGAGCGCCTGACATCGGCCTCCGGACCTACCATGGGGGAAATTATCAGACTGTCGGACGGAGTGCATCCGAAGCGGATTGCCTTTCTTCAGTGCATAGGTACAAGAGACCTGTCCTGTGGAAACGGGTACTGTTCCTCGGTTTGCTGCATGT
>JAGMBW010000140.1 GCA_023129535.1 Desulfobacterales bacterium | reverse complement strand
GGATTGCCTTTCTTCAGTGCATAGGAACGAGAGACCTTGCTTGCGGAAACGGGTATTGCTCGTCAGTCTGCTGTATGTATGCCGTCAAAGAAGCCGTGGTGGCCAAAGACCATGACCCGGATATTGATATCACCATCTTCTACATGGACATGCGCACCCAGGGTAAGGAGTTCGATTACGCCAGGCTCCGGGCAAAAGAAAAGGGGATCCGTTTTGTGCGGAGCCGGGTTGGGAGTGTTCGGGCCAACGGCAAATCCCTTCAAATTGCCTACGTGAATGGAGAAGGGGAGCATCTGAGAGAAATGTTTGACATGTTAGTGCTCCCCGAAGGACTTGAATCACCCGAAGACGCCAGGGCCCTGGCCAGGGCTACCGGGATCGAATTAAACCATTACGATTTTTGCAGGACCCAGCCCTTTTCTCCCCTTGAAACCACCCGCCCAGGCATCTTTGTCGCGGGTGCGTTTGAGGGTCCCAAGGATGTTCCAGAGAGCGTAACCGACGCCAGCGGAACGGCCGCGCTTGCCAGCGAAGCCTTGCAGGAAGTACGCGGCGCCGTGGTGCAGGCCAAGACTTATCCGGCCGAGATCGAGATAGAAGAAGAGCCATGCATCGGCGTATTTGTCTGCTCTTGTGGGACCAATATCGGCGGCGTGGTTGATGTGCAGGCCGTAGCCGACTATGCAGCAACCTTAGAGAACGTTCTCTTTACTGATACAAATCTTTATAGCTGTGCGCAGAACATTCAGGACGCTATTACCGAAAAGATAAAAGTCAATCGCTTAAATCGTGTAGTAGTGGCAGCCTGCACTCCCCGAACCCATGAACCCCTGTTTCAGGAAACCCTGAAGAATGCGGGGCTGAACCGGTGTCTGTTTGAGATGGCCAATATCAGGGATCATTGTTCATGGGTTCATGCGATGTTTCCTGAAGACGCTACGGAGAAAGCCAAAGACCTGGTGAGGATGGCAGTGGCCAAGGCACGAAGGCTTCGGCCCCTTCCTGAAGAGAAGCTTCCGGTGACCCCGAAGGCACTGATCATCGGGGGGGGTATTTCGGGTATGACCGCCGCCTTAAACATTGCAGGGCAAGGATTTGAATGCTTCCTTGTGGAAAAATCAGGACAGCTTGGAGGGAACTTAAAAGAGATCCGGTTTACGCTCTCCGGGGAAGATCCGAGGCGAATCCTTCATGATATCGAGACAAGGGCGAGGTCCAATCCCCTCATACATGTGTATACAGACGCCTGTGTTGAAAAGATTTCAGGGCACGTGGGCAACTTCATTACCTCCATCCATACACCAGACAGGGCCGAGACCCTGGAGCACGGGGTGGTTGTTGTAGCAACAGGTGGAAAGCCTTATGAGCCGAAACAATATCTCTACGGAAAATCGGGGCAGGTGGTTACTCAGCTTGAACTCGAAGAGAACCTGACCAAACCTGAACAGGCAAAAAAGATAAACGACATTGTTATGATCCAGTGCGTGGGTTCTCGGGGGGAAGACTTGCTCTATTGCAGCAAGGTGTGCTGCGGACAGGCTGTAAAGAACGCTTTAAAGTTACTCGAAATTAAGCCTGATGCCAACATCTATATCCTTTATCGAGACATGCGCACCTATGGGTTCATGGAGGACTACTATCAGTTGGCAAGGGAAAAGGGTGTGATGTTTGTTCCATTTGAAAAGGACCGGCCCCCTGAGGCAAGGGAAGAAAAAGGGCGAATTAGCGTTCAATTTTTTGACAAGATTTTGGGGGAAGAGGTCGTCCTTGAGCCTGACCTCGTAGTCCTCAGCGTGGGTATCGTACCGAGTCCGGTTGAAGAGCTGGCAAAAATGCTCAAGACCCCGCTTACCCGTGACCGGTTCTTTTTAGAGGCACATCCAAAACTCAGGCCGGTTGAGTTTTCCGTGGACGGCATCTATCTTTGCGGCCTTGCCCATTCCCCAAAACCGATGTCTGAATCGATTGCCCAGGCCAGAGCTGCTGCTGGGAAGGCGTGCATTCCCCTGGCCAGGGGGTACGTCACGGTTGAGCCTATTGTCTCCTTGGTTGACCCAGACACCTGCATAGGCTGCGGAATTTGTGAGAGTCTTTGCCCTTACTCAGCCATAAGGATGATAAGAGTCGGCAAAAAGAGAAAAGCCGAAACGATCTCGGCTTCATGTAAAGGATGCGGGATATGCGCATCCCATTGTCCCACCCTGTCAATATCGATGGGTGGGTTTACCAATGAACAGATCTTGTGCCAGATAAGGGCTTTTGCGGGAGTATCTCTTGACCATAATTAGCAGTGATTTGCAGCATAAATTCAAGTTTGAAGTAACCGCGATGCCTGGCGGCGAGCTGGTCAAGCGGTGCTTAGACTGTGGGACATGTACAGGTGTGTGTCCTGTCAGTAAGGCTGAGCCCGCTTTTGATCCCAGAAGAATTCTTCACATGATCAGAATGGGTCTAAAAGATCGGCTCCTTGGCTCTGAAGCCATATGGTACTGTTCCCATTGTGATACGTGTGCATTTGTCTGTCCCCAGGATGTGCAGTTTAGCACCGTTGTAGACTGCCTTCGTGAGATGGCCGTTAGGGAGGGATATGTTGATACCGGTATACTGGAAGCCATAGGAAAGTTGCCCGCATTGAATACTGGCAAGTGTATGGGATGTTTGACATGCCTCCGTATTTGCCCTTTCAACGCACCTTCTATCAAAAAGAAGGGGCTCGGTTTTATTGAGTTTGATCCACTGAAGTGCAGGGCCTGCGGTATTTGTGTGGCCGAATGCCCAGGCGAGGCTATTGTCCTTGAGAAACCCGCCATAGCACAAACCTTAGCATTTGAGGAGGCTGTGGATACTGTTTTCGTGCCAAAGATGATAGCGCTTTGTTGTCACTATGTAATCGGGGATCGGGTCAGCGATCCGGAAGGACTCTATGTGTCGGGATTTCCGAAAAATATGAGGCTAGAAATTGTCGCCTGCACGGGCGAATTAAAAGTTACGCGTCTCCTTGGCCTTTTTGAAGACGAAGCCGACGGTGTCTGCGTTATCGGATGTGAGCAAGATGCCTGTCACAATTTGACGGGAAGCCGAAGGGCAAAAAAACGGGTCCAATATGTGAAAAAGCTCCTATCGCAATTAAAGATAGAGCCTGAGCGCATCGAGATCTTTATGGTGCCCCGTGATCAGACTGACAGGTTCATCGAGGTGTCCCGAGAAATGAAGAAGAGAGTGAAGATGCTGGGACCCAGCCCGTTAAGACGGTAAGAAGCCGATGGATGAAATATGCCTCAGATCACACCAGACTTCAAAGGCGAGTACAGACTTTGTGCCGCTGAACATTCGCCTTGCATGGTGGCCTCTCCCATTCTAACAAATGTGCAGGAGTACGTGCGGCCCTTGATCTGGCAGATTCAGGTTTCTATGTTCACATCGTGGAGAGATCCTCGGCTATTGGCGGTGTGATGGCGGCATTAGACAAGACCTTTCCCACCAATGACTGTTCCATGTGTATCTTAGCCCCTAAGGTGGTTGAGTGCGGACGGCACATCAACATCAATCTGATGATCCTTACCGAAATTGAAACTATCAGTGGCGAGGAGGGCAATTTCACGGTCAGGCTTAAGAAGCCTCCCCGTTATGTGGATATGGACAAATGCGTTGGATGCGGTGTTTGCGCTCAAAAGTGTCCCAAGAAGGTACCGAATGAATACAATCAGCGTTTAGACAAGCGCAAGGCCATCTATGTGCCCTATGCCCAGGCCGTGCCCCTCAAATACACCATTGACAGAAAGCGCTATATATATTTCAGCAAAGGCATCGATGTGGCTTGCAAGGGATGCGGCGTGTGCGCAGCTACCTGTTATCGGCACGCCATCAATATCAACGCTTTCACCGATCTGCAAATCGCCTCGCAGGTGAAGGCTTTTTGGGCGATCCAACTGACCCACTCTAGAACTGACCCGCGTTTTTCCCGTCATAAAAGAGAGTCCTTGTATCAGAAAAGTATTGTTGACCCATGGCTCTTACCCAGTTATTCTATTGGAGCTTTGACCAACCGTCAATTTTCAACTGGCTGTTCTTAAGCTCATTGGAACTGGCACCATCAGCTCGTATCGTGAGTGCCCTTCATTTCGAGATATAGACATGAAAAAGATCGAAGAAGTCACACTGCTTTATGAGATCAGCAAAGCCCTCAACGTTACTCTTGAGCTGAGAAAGTCCCTCTATAAGGTCTTGGACATTCTTTCCAATTCAATGGATATGGTACGTGGAACCATTACCATTCTGAATCCCTTGCGAAACGAGATTAGCATCGAAGTGGCTCACGGTCTTTCCAGATCGGCCATGGAAAGAGGCAAATACAAGGTGGGAGAAGGGATTACGGGGCGTGTTATTCAGAGCGGCAAGGCCCTTGTGGTGCCCAAAATTAGTGAGGAGCCCGACTTTTTGAACCGCACAGCCACAAGAAAGGCCGCCCGCGGTCAGGAACTTTCCTTCATCTGTGTCCCTGTCAAGAAGGGGAGCCAGGTGATAGGGGCCCTGAGCGTTGATCGGCCATTTGACGAATCCTACTCCTTGAAAGATGGCAAAAGGCTCCTTTCCATAATTGCCACGATGATTGCCCAGCATGTCATTAATCTGGAAGCCATCCAGTTGGAAAAGGAGCAGTTAAGACAAGAAAACCGTCGGCTTCGACAAGAGCTTTCCAACAAGTACCGTATTACGAATATCATTGGGAACAGCAATAAAATGCGGGAGGTCTTTCAAATGATCTCCCAGGTATCCAGGAGCAATGCCACGGTGCTGATTCGTGGAGAGAGCGGCACCGGCAAAGAATTGGCGGCCAACGCCATCCACTATAACAGTCTGAGAGCGAAAAATCCCCTTGTGAAGGTCAACTGTGTGGCGTTGCCTGCCAATCTCATTGAAAGTGAACTCTTCGGCCATGAAAAAGGGGCCTTCACCGGGGCGATTCGGCAAAAACGGGGAAAATTCGAGCTCGCCAACAAAGGAACGATCTTTTTGGATGAAATCGGTTCCATCGGTATAGACGTTCAGGTAAAGCTCCTGCGAGTTCTTCAGGAAAAGGAGTTTGAGCGGGTTGGTGGATACGAGACCATCAAGGCAGACGTCCGCATCGTAGCTGCCACCAACAAGAACCTGGAACAGGCTGTGGAGGAAGAAACCTTTCGAGGTGACCTGTATTACAGATTGAATGTCTTTCCCATCTACATGCCCCCCCTGAGAGAGCGCAAAACCGATATTCTTTTGTTGGCTGACTACTTTCTGGAAAAATACGCTAAGGAGAATCACAAGGACATCCGCCGCTTTTCCACACCGGCTATCGATATGCTCATGCAGTACCACTGGCCGGGCAATGTGCGCGAACTTGAGAATTGTATTGAGCGGGCTGTGCTCCTCTGCGAAGAGGGCGTTATCCACGGCTATCACCTACCCCCCACCGTCCAGACAGCCGAAGAGTCCGACACGCTTCCGGGAAGGTCTTTAGAAGATGCTGTGGCAAATCTGGAACGGGACATGGTTGTAGACGCATTGAAGAGCACACGGGGCAACATGGCAAAGGCCGCCCAATTGCTTCAGGCAACCGAGCGGAAGTTTGCCTATAAGGCCAAGAAACATGCGGTTGACTACAGGCTGTATCGTTGAGCCCGACCTAAATCTACATTTGTGTATTAAATATTTCTATTTTCCACAGTATTGTGCTGTGGTTCGCTGTCATTTATCCACCTTTTCACGCCTATCTTGCTGAAGTTCCTGCCTTTTTTTGGATATTTCCATTTTATGGCATACCTATTGCGCTTATGCACATAAGGTAGCAGCTTCGGAGTGGTATAGTTCTTCTACTCCATTGCTCCAATACTTTAATACTCGGATTTGAGCGAAGCCCCTAAGTTGTACCAATGAGTCAATCCCACGCCCCAATCAAAATGCTGCAGGAAAAGAAAGAAGCCTTGATCGCTCGTTTTCTCAAAGGACAGGAACCTCTGTTTTTGGAGTGTCATGCGGACATTTTAGACGATTACTTTTGCGAGAGCTTTGTCAGGAGTTCAGTCGGACCTCAGATGCGTGTGGATAAGAATCCCTATGCGATCATTGCATTGGGTGGGTATGGCAGAAAAGAGCAGTGTCTCCATTCGGATGTCGATGTTCTCCTCCTTTTCAAGAAAAAGATTCCCAACGAGGCCAAGGGCCTTGTCCAGGAGATCTTTTATCCGCTCTGGGATATCGGCCTTGACGTCGGCTATGCGACCCGCTCGCTAAAGGAATGTTCAACCTTAGCGTGTCGGGACTTTGCGGTATTAACCTCCCTGATTGATGCACGGTTCCTGTGTGGCATTTCTTCCCTTTATTCAGAGCTCATGGAACGATTGCGCGGCAAGGTCCTTCGCAGGCACGGACGGGCTTACATAGAGTGGCTTTCAGAAAGAAATCGTGATCGCCACGCTCGGTTCGGGGATTCCACTTATCTTTTGGAACCAAATCTCAAAGAGGGCCTCGGCGGCTTGAGAGATTATCACGCCATGCTCTGGGTGGCACTGACGACATACGATATCAGGGAACCGAGAGATTTAGAGTTTTTCGGGCACCTGTCGCATGATGAGTTCCAGTTCCTGAGTGAGGCCCTGGCATTTATTACGACTGTGAGAAACTGGCTGCACCATCTGAGCGGACGCAAATGCGACCAGTTATACTTTGAATACCAGGTCAAGCTCGCGCGACGCCTGGGATTCAAGCGAGAAAACGGTCAACAGGCCGTCGAAGGATTCCTGGGGGAATTGCACGGGCACATGGCGTTTTTGAAGCGGCAGCACTTGATGTTCCTCAGCAAAGCCGTTAGTGCAAAGGACAAATCAGGAAGGAGGAAAACGCGACGACGGGCAGTGACAGCGGGCATCGAGGTCGTCTACAATGCCCTGGACTTTGAATCTTCGGAAGCCATCCTCGACAAGCCCCACCTTTTGATACGGATATTTGAACAAAGTGCGATTCTTGGACTACCTTTAAGCGTGGAAGCAAGCCGCCTGGTTAAAGAGTTCTTGTACCTGGTCGACGCGAAATTTCAAAGCTCCCGCAGGGTCATCAAATCATTTCAGCGAATCCTGGCCGCCCCGCCCGGGACCTTTAATGTCTTAAATGAAATGTTGAACACTGGCATGATGGTCGCGCTCATCCCTGAGATGAAAGGGATTGTGAACCGGATTCAATATGATGAGTATCACGTCTATCCTGTGGATAAGCATTCGCTGCGTACCGTGCAGGCACTAAAGGAGTTTTCGGAGTCCGGGCCTGACACCTATAATGCCTTTTACGGAAAACTTTTCAGAGAATTACGCAACCTCGAGCTTCTGCTGTGGGCAGGGCTTTTGCACGACGTGGGCAAGGGCGGTCACGGCCGGGACCACGCAAGGCGCGGGGCCGACATTGTCAGGCATGTGTTTGAAAGAATGGGTTTCCCCCAGCAAGACATCGAAGCCATCTCATTTCTGGTTCGCGAGCATCTCTTGCTGATCGAAACGGCCACCCGAAGAGACATCAATGACGAGAAGACTGTGGTCCAATGTGCCAGGAAATTTCGTGACATTGAGCAACTCACAATGCTCTATCTTCTCACTGTTGCCGACTCGAGAGCTACGGGGCCAAAGGCGTGGAACGATTGGATAGCTATCCTCCTGAAAGAGCTCTTTCTCAAGGTCTATCATATCCTGACACGAAGTGAAGCCTGCGCTAAAAGGGGGGAACTGGCTACACCAGCGGCTGCAGAGGTGGTAGAGAAAAAAAAGAAAGAAGTTTTTCAAGGTGCTGTATCTTTGCCCGGACACGAAGTGAAGCCTGCGCCAAAAACGTTGGCACGGATATATGACCAGATGTCGCCCCGGTATTTCTTATACACACCATCGAAAGATATCCTCCGGCACATCGAGCTGTATCAGAGACTTGGTCAAGAGCCCTTTGCTCTGGAGACCGAGACCAACCCCGGAACGAATTACAGAACCGCTACCATCTGCTCCAGGGACTTCCCCGGACTCTTTTCAAGAATTGCAGGCGTATTCACACTAAATAATCTGGATATCCTGAGCGCCCAGATCTATACGTGGGGAAATCATATCGCTCTTGACATCTTCAACGTCCAGGCTCCACCGGACACTCTGTTTGAGGACGAAATATGGACCCAGGTCAAAAAGGATTTGAGGTCGGCCCTAAGAGGGGAGTTGGCCCTTGACCCTGCTCTCGAACAAAAGGTGCGAGCGTATCAATCCCTGCGAAAGAGGATAGCAAGAAGGCCGGACAGGATCATCGTGGACAACGAAACCTCCAATTTTTTTACAATCATGGAAATCTACACCTACGATTTCCCAGGGCTTCTTTACAAAATCACTGACACCCTTTTCCGGTGCAAACTTGATATCTGGGTTGCCAAAATCGCTACCAAAGTCGACCAGGTGGTGGATGTCTTCTATATCCGGGATTTTGACGGCCAGAAGGTGGACAGTCCAGGGCAGGTAGTAGCCATCAAAGAGGCAATAAAAGAAATATTGACGAACGGCTCACCGTATCCACCCTAAAAACCAGTTTACAGGTTCGTTTCCTCGCGCTTCCAGACTACCTCCTATTCCTATCTCCTGAAACAGACACCCAGGAAAACCGTAAAACAGATTGCTTCGCTTCGCCCACCGGGGCGTAGGCCCGCTACGGGCCGGAGGCTCGCAATGACAAAACTCCAACTTATCGAGACGCTACATCCGGCCTACAAAAATGTGGTACCTGGACAATTTAATAACAAATATGTAGCAACCTGTTCAATTTTCAGTGAAAGGGCGTCCACCGGCTTAATTTCTTTTCGGCTGTAATATGACGCAGTTACAGGAACTTCGCCTCTTTGCATCCATTGTGGCACACATATTGATATTTAGAGTCGAAAACAAACGAAAGGGGGTAGGACATGAAGAAACTTGAAGCGATCATCAAGCCGTTCAAGCTGGACGAACTGAAAGAGGGACTCTCAGCGCTTGGCATCCAGGGCATGACAGTGAGTGAGGTCAAGGGCTTTGGGCGACAGAAAGGGCATTCGGAAATCTACCGGGGCGCGGAATACACGGTCGATTTTGTCCCAAAGGTAAAAGTTGAAATCGTGGTGGAAACGGACATGGTTGACAAAGTCATCGAAGCCATTCTGAGCCATGCCAGGACTGGCAAGATTGGCGACGGCAAGATTTTTGTACTGCCGGTTGAAGAAGCGATTCGCATTCGGACGGGTGAGAAAGGTAAGGATGCAATCTAGATACTGGATGCTGGATACTCGATACTGGATACTGGATACTGAACACTGATCACTGATCACTAATCACTAAAGATTGGAGGGATAGACCATGAAGATTTTATTTATGATCATAACAACATTAGGCATTCCCCTGATGGCATGGGCAGGGGAGGATGCCCCGACTGTTGCCAGCAATGCAGAAGCGATCAAGGAGGTGCAAACCCATGCCGATTACGTGTGGACTTTGGTTGCAGCAGCCCTGGTCTTCTTTATGCAGCCCGGGTTTGCCCTGCTTGAGTGCGGCTTTACGCGCGCAAAAAATGCGGTGAATATCTTGATGAAGAACCTCCTCGATTTTTCCATGGGTTCTCTCTTTTACTGGGCCATCGGCTTTGGGCTGATGTTCGGGGTGACGCAGACCGGCTGGTTTGGTACTTCCTGCTTTTTCTTGAGTGATTTTTCTCCTGGGAAAGATCCCTGGGTGGTCGCCTTCTGGATGTTCCAGGTGGTTTTTGCTGCAACAGCCGCCACTATTGTCTCCGGTGCTATGGCCGAACGGACAAAGTTTATCGGATACCTGATTTACAGCGCAGCCATTTGCGGATTTATTTATCCTATCTTTGGAAGTTGGGCCTGGGGAGGGCTTTACCATGGCAGCGGCTGGCTGGAAAAATTAGGTTTTATTGATTTTGCCGGGTCCACGGTGGTTCATTCGATTGGAGGATGGACCGGCCTGGCCGGTGCTATTGTATTGGGCCCCAGGATTGGCAAATTTACCAGGGAGGGCAAAGTTAAGCCGATCCCCGGCCACAATATTCCATTGGCAGCATTAGGGGTCTTTATCCTCTGGTTCGGTTGGTTCGGGTTCAACCCGGGTTCTACTACAGCATCCACCAAAGACATCGCCATGATCTTTACCAATACCAACTTAGCGGCTGCCGCAGGGGCCGTATTTGCCATGATCACGGCCTGGATCAAGTTCAAGAAGCCGGACGCGGGCATGAGCTTAAATGGTGCCGTAGCAGGCCTTGTAGCCATTACCAGCCCGTGCGCCACGGTTACGCCATTGAGTGCTGTAATTATCGGGGCTGTGGCCGGCATCATCGTGGTCCTCTCAGTACTCTTTTTCGACCGGATCAAGGTGGACGATCCTGTGGGGGCCATCTCCGCTCATGGGACATGCGGGGCATGGGGAACCCTTGCAGCAGGTATTTTTAACATCGGAGGCACTTCGGCAAAAATAATTGGTGTGCAGATCCTGGGAATCTGTGCAGCCTTTATCTGGGCATTTGGCGTCTCCTTTATCATGTTCAAGCTGATTGACAAGACAATAGGCCTCAGGGTTTCTCCCGAGGAAGAGACGGAAGGTCTCGACTTTGGTGAACACGGAGCCAATGCGTATCCAGACTTTCAGATTGTAACCCATTAACCAATCAAAAAATAAAGGAGGAAGAATGATGAGGAAAGATCTACAACACATGAAGTATTTTCTGGCGATTTGTCTATCTTTGGTTTTGGCAGTTGTTACCATTCTTCCGGCTTTGGCCGAAGAGGAAGTGCCGTCGGCTGACCTTTCGGTCGCGGTTCTAAGTGATTACATCTGGCGGGGACAGGAATTGAGCTATGACAGTATCGTTGTCCAGCCTTCCATGACGGTTAGCTACATGGGTTTTTCAGCTAATCTATGGGGGAACCTGGACACCGATCCATACGCACCCGGTGAAGATGATCCGGCCAACTGGACCGAGACCGATTTTACCCTCTCCTATAGCAGGGGCTTTGGACTTTTAAGCCTGGAAGGCGGGTACATCTACTATGGCCTGGATGGTTGTGATGATTCCCAGGAGCTCTTTTTGAGCCTGGGTCTTGATACGCTCCTTTCGCCAACATTGACTGTTTACAGGGATATGGACAGCTACCCGAGCTGGTATCTCTTGCTTGGTATTTCACATTCCTTCGAGCTTACTGACAAAGTCTCCCTGGAACTTTCGGGATCGGTCAGCTATCTGAAGGGCGAGGACGAGGATGATTATCCCGAGATTGACGATACCGGGGCGCCTACGGGGGACAAATTTAGTAACTTTCACGACGGCGTAGTGTCGGTGAGTTTGCCCATAGCCGCAGCAAAATACATCACTATAAGCCCGTCGTTATGCTACACCTTTCCGCTTTCAGGCGATGCCAGCGACGAAATGGAATGGCGCAGCATGAAAGGTGACGATGACAACTTTGTATATGGTGGGGTAACTGTGAGCATGGCCTTTTAAAGCTAAGCAAGTCCCATGATACCTCCCACGTCAAAGGGACTGCGGCCTTTTTATGGGGTGCTACTGGCATGGTCGGAACACTCCCCATGAAAGGCCGCAGTCCATGCATCAGGCAAGGCCGCGACATGACAAAACAATTCCTTGTCATCCAACATATGCCATGGGAAGGGCCTGGGACACATCAAATACAATCCCCTCCGGTTCACTCTCTTCTGCCGTGGCTAACTTTGAAAGAGATAGAATCATCGATGCCCTAAAAAGTACCCAGGGCAACATCGCCGCCGCCGCCAGACTTCTTGCCACATCCGAAAGGATTCTTGGCCTCAGAGTAAAGAAATATGGTATTCAGCCCAAGCAATACCGCTGAACTACAAAACCGGGACCACAACTCTACCCAGAAAATCTGCTATCTCCCTAACATTTTCGAACTTCAACTTACTGAGTTCTCAGGAATTTCTGCACGAACCTCCCGGCCTAGTGAATTCGCTACATGCCCTCCCCCAATTTCATTTTTGTCTTGACAATCGTAGCTTATTCATTACAATTAGCAACATGAAGCTCTTAATGGACGCTGACTGCTTGATTAAGCTCACGAAAGCCGGTTTGAAGGAGCTTGTTGGGAGCAAAGACATGATATTTATTCCTCAAGTGGTTCAAAGAGAGGTTGTCGATGCGGGCAAGGATAAAGGATGTGCCGATGCTTTCGTAGTGGAAAAAAACATTCAAAATCGACTGCTTACGATAGCTAAAGCTTCTTCGAAATACACAAAAGGTGATGACGCGCTTATTGGACTTTTCCAAGAAAAGGAGTACGATGCAGTTGCTACCGATGATGCAAAACTTACGCGGCTGCTAAGGATAAGCGGAATTCCGTTCATTTTGCCTGGTCTTCTTATCTATCACCTATTGCAAGATGATATCATAGACAGGAAGACTGCGCTTTGGGCATTGAAGCAATTAGCTGAATTCATCAGCGAAGATGAATATAGCACCGTAAGACTACTAATGGAGAAAACAAGATGAAAGTGAGATCCCTACGAATTCCCGAAGATCTCGATCAAGCCATAGAGTATGTGTCCAAAGTAGAGAAGACAGAGAAAACCCAATCGTTGAGAAAACTGGCCAGGCTCGGGTTTGAGCACTATGTCGCTAAAGCCTACCGGGAAGGCAATATGACACTTCGGGATG
>JAGMBW010000014.1 GCA_023129535.1 Desulfobacterales bacterium | reverse complement strand
CTCAAAATTAACAAAAGTCTATCCCTATTAAGGGAATGATAAGTCATCTATCATCAAAATTCGAAAATCATTCTGCCCACTGCCCACTGACATCAACGTTGGCGAACATTAAATTCAAGCTTCCAACACTTGTTCTGCGAGGCGAACCAGAGTTCCAGCGTCCCTATCTCGGTCACCTTGATGTGTAACCGCACTCGTACCGGAGTCCCTTCCTGATCCTCTTCGGCAGGCAACCGCGTTTGCAGAGGGACAAGTTCTTCAATCCCTTCCTCTTCCCAGTCTTCTATAATGTCTCCAATTCTGTCGTCATGTCGGCTCGTCGAGCCCAGGAAACGAAAGGATACCAATTCTCCCACCACCAGGCCGAACTCCCGCTCCGGCAAATCCATCTCAGTCCCCTCTTCCATGCCAAAGCGCACAACACATAGGGCTTTAATCGGGGCCGGCATTCCGGGCACTGCCGGCATTGCAGTCTCGATTCCAATGTAATAGGACCTTTCAATGCCGCTGCGGATTCGTATCCCGCGGCCGCGTCGGGCCAGCCCGTAATATACGCCCCCGTATGCGACCGCCAAATCAAGTGATCTGGAGGGAAGGACCTTTAACCCTTTTTTGTCCCCATTCCAACTTTCGAGGGCATCTATGACCCCTTGCTTCAATGGCTCAGCCTTCATAACCCCGCCGTTAAACAGGACCGCTGTGGGTCTTAAGGCTTCTCCTGGAAGATTGCTGTCGTTTCTGTGCCTTTGAAGGAACCATGCTAGGTGCCTTGTTACAGCAGGATCCGAGGCATACGGAAGTCCAAGCTCTTTCAGGCCCGCCTGCTGTCTCTCTTTTGGCTGATCGGTATCGGCGCACTTCGGGAAAAAACCGTTCAAAATCACCTCTTCTATCTCCTGGCGAGTCAGCTCCGTGCTGATGGTACCGCCAATGACCCGACGTCCCTTTCCCAGAATGGTGACCGGATGCAAGTCGCAATCACGATTTTCAAAGATTTGTTCTTTCGCTCGGCGGGCAGAATGCAAGAGTCCTCGCATTTGCCACTTGTCCAATTTGATTCCTTCACCAGCCAAACGATTCCGAATCGCATAGGCGAGGGTGAGATCGATATTGTCTCCCCCCAGAAGGATATGGTCACCTACTGCGATCCGTTCAAGAAGAAGTTCCCCCTGACTTTCCGATACCAGGATCAGGCTGAAGTCTGTTGTCCCGCCGCCAATATCGCACACAAGGATCACATCCTCCACGCTAACTTCCTTCCGCCATCCCTCCTCGGTGCTTTCGATCCAGGCATAAAAGGCCGCCTGTGGTTCTTCCAGAAGTGTAACCCGTGATATACCTGCCATTTTTGCAGCACGGACTGTTAACTCCCGCGCGGTCGCATCAAAGGAAGCGGGTACCGTTAAAAATATTTCCTGCGATTCCAGAAACAAATCCTGATTTCCCTTTGCCACCATGTGATTCCACGCATCGCGAATATGTTTTAGTACTCGGGATGAGGCCTCAATCGGAGAAATATGGGGAACCTCTTCAGGTGCATCCCATGGGAGTAACGGAGCTGTCCGATCCGCGCCGGAAAAGCTGAGCCACGATTTGGATGACGAGATGACTCGATCAGGCACTTCGCTGCCTCGCTCTCTGGCAAAGGTTCCTACCACAAACTCTGTCTCCTCGTGCCACGGGAGGTCCAGGCTACCTTGAGGGACTTCTCCTGGAGCGACCTGGTAAGAAAACGAAGGGAGTAGCTGTTGTTCTTCAACTGTGCCACAGGCTATGACCTGTGGAATGCGAAAAAGACGGATCTCAGGGCTATCCTGCTTCTGTTCAAATGTATCTATATAAGCGACTGCGCAGTTGGTCGTTCCCAAATCGATACTAACTATATATCTTGATGGTTCATGTCTTGATGGTTCCATTGCTTGCCTCTTACTTAATTTAAAACGTCTCGAAATTTCTACAACATATCGAAATTCCTACGACTTTAGTCGAGTAGTTGATTGGTTATTCGTTATTCGTTATTCGTTATTCGTTATTCGTTTCCCTAATAACGATTAACGGATAACGATTAACTTTTTTATTGTCGAGTCGCAAAGTCCTTTGACCAAAGTCGAGTAGTTGACTGGTTATTCGTTATTTGTTATTCGTTATTCGTTATTCGTTTCCCTAATAACGATTAACGGATAACGATTAACTTTTTTATTGTCGAGTCGCAAAGTCCTTTGACCAAAGTCGAGTAGTTGACTGGTTATTCGTTATTTGTTATTGGTTATTGGTTATTCGTTTCCCTAATAACGATTAACGGATAACGATTAACTTTTTTATTGTCGAGTCGTGAGGTCCTTGAACCACTCGACCAATCGACCACTCGACCAATTGGGGCAAATCCCCTAAGTTGTTTCACAAATTTCCACTTCAGCCGGGACGATGACGGTATGCTTCTGGCCTTTGGGCGGGGCAGGCAGTCCTATTCGTGTGACCTTCCAGCCAGAGTGCTGTAAAATTCCTTCAAAAGGTGGTCCGCCTGTTATATGCCCTGTGAGACGAATTTCAGAAGGATCAAACCCCTCAGAAACTACAACGGCCTCCCCCTCGTTTTCCGACATGACCGGAGCCAGAGTGATACATTCTCTCAAGGCATCTCTGCAGTCATCATGGATGTAGCGCACAGCCGCACCGATTTGAGCATCCGGATATCCCGTGATATCTTCCTGCAAAAAATCAATTAATCTCCCGCCATCTTGAAGGATGGACATTAGCCGACACGCCCCGATGTGCATTGGATCATCAGCCACAGCTTCTGGCGCTCTTTCCTCTTCTGCAGAACTCTCCACCTGGACTCTCCCGGGCCTTTCTTCGGGTATGACTGCACCGCGATCGGTCAGCCTCCTGAGAAACAGGGACAGAACCAGGGTCGCGGTTAAACCTGCCAAAAACAAGACAGACGGGATGTAAAAGGTCCCCAGATCGCGAAGTGCTTGCAACTCTCTCACATGAGGCATCAGCCTCTTTTGAGCTTCTGGCTGGATTGCAGCCACAGCCTTGTTGATATCCCTCAGGGTCGGATCGATATAATTTTTTGCGCCAAGATAGGCCCCTCCTGCCAAAGCCGACATGGTCAGTATGACAGTCAAAAACGTGATTGCGACGATTTTTTTCATTGTAGAACCCCTTTCTGTAACCGTTCATGGAGTGTTGGAGTGTTGGAGTGATGGAATGTGCCAAAGAATAACAACCTGGCGTATCAAAAGATTTCTACAGTACATTCATGATCTTGGCAATACGATTAAAATCCCCCCTTGCCCCCCTTTGAAAAGGGGGAATTCCAAAAAGTCCCCCTTTTGTAAAGGGGGATTTTGGATTGGCGGTTGTTCATTCACGATTCAAGATCCAATACTCCATTATCTAACCGCAGGACGCTCTGCGTTCAACACATGTAGCTACTTTCTGGGCGCAGAGCGCCTATCGGTATGCGTTCCCACGCAGAGCATGGGAACGAGAATAAACCCCAGCCCGTTGTTAGGTTTTATCCAGCATCCAGAGACCAGCATCCAGCATCTTGTGATATTTTGCACCAAACTGTAGCTTCAATCATCCGAAAACCCCACCCCGTTGTCAAACCTTTTTGGTCCAGGAAACGGAGATGCGATTTTTCTTGATTTTGTTTGCTTCATCGACTATGGGAAACAAGGTGTTTGCATCCTGCCACCCCAAAACCCAACAAACCCTGGCCCAGACCCTGGCCCAGACCGGGATTATAGGCTTACTAGATCAATTTTAGCGTGTCGCGCCAGGGCGGGCCTGGCTTATAGGCTTAATCGGCTGATCCAGCATGCAGCACCCTCTAGATTTTGCCGGCTGATTCGAGCACATCGCGCCCCTGGCCCAGACCTGGTTTGCAGAGACTACGGCCCTAATTTACGCGTGTCGCGCCAGGGCGGGCAGGGCAGGCTGGACCATAGGCTTAGCAGATTGATCTGAGCACATAGCGCCAGGGCGGGCAGGGCAGGCACAATAAACCGTGTAAACCCAACAAACACAATCTAAGAGGGGGAGACCCATGGCCAGCGTTAACAAAGTAATCCTGATTGGTAACCTCGGAAGAGACCCTGAGGTGCGCTATACTCCCAGTGGAACCGCGGTTGCAAATTTCAGCGTTGCCACTACAGACACCTGGACCAATAAAGAGGGTGAGAAAGAGTCCCGCACGGAATGGCACCGTATCGTAGCATGGGGCCGGTTGGGAGAGGTCTGCGGGGAATATCTTTCAAAGGGGAAACAAGTCTATATTGAGGGATCCATCCAGACAAGGGAGTGGGAAGACCAGCAAGGTAACAAGCGCCAAACCACAGAGATCAGAGCATGGCGCATGCAAATGCTCGGCTCACGGGACCGCGTGGAACCGCTCTCGGATGAACCTGCGTCGGGCGGACTCGAGCCGGAAGCAGACTCCAGCCGGCCAAGCGAATCAGCATCCGGCGTGTCAACGGGGGACGACATCCCTTTTTAGGCCCTCTCCGGACTCCTCCAGCCATCACCACCGACGGTAAGGGCATACCGCCTAAGCCTCCTTATCCTCTTCCAATCTATCTGGTTCTTTAGGCTCAGGGCTTTCTTCTATCTTTCCGGTGGTGGCTTTCTTGAAATTCTTGATTCCCTTTCCAATACCGCTTCCGATTTCAGGAAGTTTGCCAGCCCCGAAAATGATGAGAATAATGACCAGAATAATGATTAACTCTGGCATACCGATTCCGAACATTTAATCTCCCCCTTCTTCCCGTCTATAGATTGCAAGATAATGTTTTTGGGGTCAACAATTTTCTGGTTTCCAAAGAACTTTTTAGGCGTCAATATATTGATACTGGATGCTGGATGCTGGATGCTGGACAAAATGTTAGAAATCAGTTTGTTATCCAGAATCGAAGTAACTTTTCAAAAAGTTCAGTTTTTTTCGTCATTGCGAGCGGAGCGAAGCAATCTCATGGTTCACGCCTCGGAGATTGCTTCGTTGCTACGCTCCTCGCAATGACAAGAAGAAACATCCGTGAACGGTTATAGATATTTTTTATGATTATGTAACATCCTGCACATGGCGTCAAGGAGAATAACCAAAACGCCAAGAACCCTCTTGCCTGAACGGGCTCAGTATGTTAGCCAATGTCAAACTCAGGGGTTCTGCCCTAATTGGAGCGATGCATTAAAAGCAGGTGGCGCAAGGCCCAGGGCACAAGGCGTAAGGTGAAAAACATTTTGGCTTGAGCCTTACGCCTTGAGCCTTGCGCCGGTTTCGAGGTCCAATACTCCAACAGTTCATCACTCCATCTCAAAGGAGCTGCTATGCCGCGATTTCAAGGAAATAGGCTCCCTGTGCTCATCGGCAGCCTTCCCATAGCCAACCATCACGAGGCCATTCGCATGGTCTTCAAGTACACATCAGAGATCCCGCTGTGGGTTCAGCTCCCGGTCTATCCGGAAGAGGGCATGATGGTCCAATTTCTGCCTGGCGTCCCGGGTGTTGTCCATGACCAGGACCGTGTCTTCATTGATACTTCAGCATCAACCTTTGAGGTTGACTTGCTCGAATTCTATGAGGACTACCTTTCCGTAACCGAAGGTGGCGCGCCCATAGATGGCTCCCGATTTGTCCTTACCCCGGAGACTGCAAGAGGCTTTTTTACTCTGCTCGATGTGATGCAATCAGCCCAGCGGTTTCCAGTGGCTCTAAAAGGCCAGATTACCGGGCCCGTGACCCTGGCCACTGGCCTGACAGACCAGCACAGACGCGCGCTCTTCTACGATGATCGGCTCCTGGATATGGTGGTTAAAACCGTTGCTATGAAGGCACGGTGGCAGGTGGAAAAACTCTCGCAATGGGCCATTCCTGCCATCATTTTCATAGACGAACCAGGGCTGGCCGGCTTTGGCACTTCTGCCTTTATTAGCATCTCGCGGGAAGATGTGTCCGGGGTTCTTTCAGAAGTGATTGAGGCCATCCATCAGGCAGGGGGCCTTGCTGGGGTTCACGTATGCGCAAATACCGATTGGTCGTTAATCCTTGATTCTGCAGCCGATATACTCAGTTTTGATGCTTACGGCTTCTTTGACCGGTTGGCCCTGTATGAGGCATCCCTCAAGACGTTTTTCGACCAGGACCGAACCCTCGCCTGGGGAATTGTGCCTACCTCAGACAGCCAGGATATCGCCAGGGAAACAACCTCAAGTCTGGTGGGCAAATGGGAATCACAGACAGATCGGCTGGAAGCCCTCGGCATAGAGCGTACAAAAATCCTGGCGCAATCCCTGATTACACCAAGCTGCGGCGCAGGCTCACTCACCCCGGATGAAGCAATCAAGGTGCTTGAGATGACCCGCGGGGTATCACAGGCCGTTCGATCTCAGGATTTCAGTCACGGAGTTCTGGAGTAATGGAGTAGTGGAGTGATGGAGTGATGGAGTGATGGAGTAGTGGAGTGATGGAGTGATGGAAAGATCAAATGGCGAAAATATTCATGATTCCTGGGGGGTTTCACAATACTCCAATACTCCAGTACTCCATCACTCCAATAACATGGTAAGCGCTGATGCCTCGTTTTTGCGGACATTCCGGCTTGCGGCTGCTGTAACCATCACACTTTGTCTCTTCTCCGCCTATTCGTATGCCGGCCCGGCAGTTCTCCTGGATCCCGACCGTCAATTTCAGTTTGCCGAACACTATTTTCAAAAAGCCGAGTATTATAGGGCGATCGGAGAATACGAGCGCTTCATATATTTTTTCCCGGAGGCTAAGCAGGTTGAACTTGCGAGGCACAGGATCGGGTTGGCCTATCTTAGAGGTGAGCAATATCAACAAGCCATTCAGGCATTTAAACTCCTGCTAAAAAAACACCCGAACTCAGGCTATGCTATCAAATCTTATATTGCAATAAGCGAGGCATACGTTCAGCTCAAGCGCTATGATGATGCCCTGATCAATCTCGAGAATTTAATAACCATTGCGCCTGATCAAAACATCAAGGATGAAGTCCATTATCACTGTGGCTGGGTTTATCTGCAAAAGGGGTTATGGGACCGTGCGCAAGCCTGCTTTGATAAGATCTCCCCTCAAAATCGAGAGAAATACAGGCTCGAGCAGTTATTGAAGGAACTCGATAAGAAAGAACTTCTCAAGCGCAAAGATCCTTGCATGGCAGGGCTGCTTGCAATTGTGCCGGGCGCAGGCCACCTCTATTGTGAAAGATATAGAGATACATTGGCCGCCTTTTTGCTCAATGGCGCGTTGATCTTTGCCGCTTATCAAGCCTTTGATCATGATCAGAATGCCCTTGGTGGGATTATCACCTTTTTTGAGGTTGGTTTCTATTCCGGCAACATCTACAGCGCTATCAGCAACGCCCATAAGTACAACCGGAACGAAAAAAACCGTTTTCTGAGGTACTTAAAACAGCACGCAAAAATAAACATTTCCCTGGGAGGGCCTGAAGGGAACAAGCCGCTTATGCTTTCCTGCCAGGTCTCCTTTTAGTGTTTATCCTGTCTTACACTCCATACCCATACCCCACGTCTTTTTTGTCCCCGCCAGATGATCCGGGACGCAGGAATACCGGACTGTTGGATGCGCCAGGCTTCTGACCGAGGTGATGTTCCTCGATGCAGCCAAGGCGCTGGCTACTATGGCGCGGCCGACCAATGATGGGTGACTAAACCCCAGTATGCCCAAAGCCACCCTCATTCCGCTCTGTTTCTTCAAGGGCACGTACAACTTCCAATTTTGCTTGATAGACCTTCTGAATGACCATCTGAGCGATTCTGTCACCACGGCGGATCGTATATGGTTTTTTCCCCAGGTTGATGAGCGCAACCTTTATCTCACCTCTATAATCGGCATCGATGGTTCCCGGCGCGTTAATGATACCGATGCCGTGCTTAAAAGCAAGGCCACTTCGAGGACGAATCTGTGCCTCAAAGCCAGGAGGAAGAGCGATACCGATCCCCGTGGGAATCACCATTATAGAACCCGCTGAGAGCACCTGATTCTCTTTGATAGCTGCACAGAGGTCCATTCCGGAGGATTGTGGGGTCATGTAACAAGGCAGGGAGATATCTGAATCGCGTTCTGGATGAAGGCGACGGATCTTGATTGTTGGGGAGTCATTGGTCATTGGTCATTTATAAGCTCAAAATCTCCTCATACGACACGTTTTCATCGATCGGCCCAAGGAGGGCCAGGGACACAGCATTCTGATGGAAAGTTTCCTGTGCCAGTCTTGATATGTCTTCGGTCGTAACCTTTTCGATTTCATCTACCAGCTCTTGCAAGGGAATATGACGGCCAAAATTGAGCTCGTTGCCAGCAAGGCGAGTCATCTGGTTATTAGTGCTTTCAGCAGCAAGATAGACTCCACCCTTTATGTGTTCTTTGGCGTTTTTGAGTTCAGACTGATCTATCGGTTTTTCTCTGAGGCGCCTCATCTCCTTGGCGATAAGCCGGAGAACCTCTTGCGTGTTCGACTTCTCCACCGCCACGTAAACCCCTAAGAGTCCTGTGTCGCAATACGATGAGACAAAGGAGTAAATCGTGTACGCAAGACCACGCCGTTCCCGGATTTCCTGAAATAGCCGGGAACTCATGTTGCCGCCAAGGACGACGTTAAGAAGGACACAGGCATGACGCCGAGGATCCGTGGTCCGGATACCCTTCGTGCCGAGACAAATATGGACCTGTTCCAGATCCTTGGGATGAGCGGTCGCCACCCAATCCATGGTGGGTCTGCTGCGTTCTGGAAAGCCATCCGTTTTCCGAACCACCTCAAAGGTCCGGGCTATTGATTCCGCAAATGATAAATGCTCCAGGTTTCCGGCTGCTGCTATGACAATCCGTTCAGGTTGGTACGCTCGGTTGAAATATTCCTTTATGGCATTGGAATCGAACCTTATCACAGTCTGAGGGAGTCCGAGTATCGAACGTCCTATGGAATGGTTTCCCCAAACAGCCTGGGCCAACAGGACATGGATGTGCTCATCCGGTGTGTCTTCCAACATTCTTATTTCCTGAAGAATCACCTGGCGTTCTCGTTCAACCTCGCCGGGATCAAAAACAGAGTTTAAAAAAATGTCAGACAAAAGGGCCACCATCGTATCCTTATGGGAGTCCATGACCCTGGCATAGTAACAGGTGTTTTCTTTGCTGGTGAAGGCGTTGCATTGACCGCCGATGGCGTCAAACTCTTTGGCGATCTGAAGGGCGGTTCGCCTTTCGGTCCCCTTGAAGATCATGTGCTCGATGAAGTGGGAAAGCCCACCCTCTTCAGGCTTTTCATCACGGGCGCCCACATTGACCCACACTCCCATTGCGACCGACCGGGCGTGAGGTATCTGCATGGTAACGATTCTAATGCCATTCTCCAGGACCGTTTTGTTATATTTGTCATAATTGTGCGGCACGTTTTTGATCCTCCATAGCGGCTTTTCGGCTGAGGCGAATCTTGCCGTCACGATCTACTTCAAGAACCTTGACCATGACCTTGTCGCCTTCCTTCAGAATATCTGTTACCCTGTTGACGCGCTTTGAATCGAGTTGGGAGATATGCACCAGTCCGTCGGTTCCCGGAAAGATCTCTACGAAGGCGCCAAAGTCCATGATTTTGCGAACAGTTCCCGCATAGATGGCTCCAACCTCAGCCTCTTGAACAATATCCTGGATTATCTTGAGTGCCTTTTCCCCTGATTCTTTACTGACACCAAGGATCTTGACAATACCCGAATCATCTATATCGATCCGGGTCTCGGTTTCCATCTGGATGGCCCGGATTACTTTGCCCCCAGGGCCGATGATATCCCGTATCTTGTCGGGATTGATCTGTATGGACAGGATCTTTGGCGCATAGGGGGAAATTTCGGGCCTGGACTCTTTGATGGTCTCTTCCATTTTGTCCAGGATAAAAAGGCGGCCCTGGCGTGCCTGGTCGAGGGCCTTTTGCATGATTGCCCTGGATAGGCCTTCAATCTTGATATCCATCTGCAGGGAGGTGATCCCCTCCCGTGTGCCAGCCACTTTGAAGTCCATATCCCCCATATGGTCTTCATCGCCTAAGATGTCAGACAGGATAAGTACCTTGTCCCCTTCCTTTACGAGTCCCATGGCTATGCCTGCCACATGAGCGCTGATTGGAACACCCGCATCCATGAGGGCAAGGCTGCTGGCACACACGGTGGCCATAGAAGAGGAGCCGTTTGATTCTAAAATTTCCGATACAATGCGGGTCGTGTAGTCAAAAGTATTTCGTTCTGGCAAGACCTTTTCCACAGCGCGGGTGGAAAGCCCGCCGTGTCCGATTTCCCGCCGGCCAGGGCTTCCCAATCGTTTTGCTTCTCCAACGGAAAAGGGGGGAAAGTTGTAATGAAGCATGAAGGGCATGAAGACATCCCCTGCTAAGGTTTCGATCCGTTGCTCGTCGCCGGTGGAACCAAGGGTTACAACGGCAAGGGCCTGGGTTTCGCCACGCGTAAAAAGGGCTGAACCATGGGTCCGGGGCAGCACACCCACTTCACAGGTGATCGCACGAATCTGTTCGAAGGCACGTCCATCTATGCGACGGCCTTCTGTGACCGCAAGGTTTCGCATAATGCGCCGCTCAAGCGCATGAAAGACCTCCTCAATCTCTTTCTCCTGACCGGCATAGCGATCTCCAATGGCCGCTACCACATCGGCTTTGACACCCATCAGTGTGTCACCGCGTTTGAGCTTTTCAGGAACCTGTATGGCCTCCTTGATCCGCTCAGCAGCAAAGTCTTCTACCTCTTTCGCCAATGCCTCGTCTATTTTACAGACAGGAAAGGTGCGCTTTGGCAAACTCACAGCCTCCTTGAGTTTGACCTGCAGATCGACGATTGGTTGTAAGGCTTTGTGGCCAAAGAAGATCGCCTCCAGCATATCCTCCTCTTTGACAAGGAGGCCTCCTCCCTCTACCATGACCACAGCGTCTTTGCTCCCTGCAACAATCAGATTGATATCGCTGTTTTTCAGTTCTTCAAGGGTGGGATTAACTCTGAAGTGCCCGCCTAAACGACCTACACGCACACAGGCAATCGGTCCGCCGAAGGGGATGTCAGATATCCCTAAGGCTGCCGAGGCGCCTGTGACGGCTAAAATATCTGGATCATTTTCTTTGTCCACGGAGAGTACCGTGGCGATGCACTGTGTCTCATATCTGTAGTCTTTTGGGAAAAGAGGCCTGATCGGCCGATCTATGATCCGTGCAGTGAGCGTTTCCTTTTCGGTTGGTCTCCCAATCTCCCTGCGAAAGTAGTTACCAGGAATTCTGCCAGCGGCATATCCTTTCTCCTGGTATTCGACAGTCAAAGGGACAAAATCGATTCCTTCCCGGATTTCATCCGTGGAAACAGCCGTCACCAAAACCATAGTGTCACCGTAACGAATCACGACAGCCCCGTCGGCCTGTCGTGCCATCTTCCCTGTCTCTACGCTGAAGATGCGATCCCCCACATTTGCCTTGAAAGATACTTCCATTTTTGCTCTCCCTATACTCCGTTATTCGTTATTCGATGCCGCATGGCGCATAGCGCAGAGGGCATAGCGCATAGCGCATAGCGTTTTCTTGCTCCATGCTCCATGCTCCATGCTCCATGCCAACTTATTTTCGCAGACCTAGGGTCTCAATAACTACCCGGTAACGCCTGATGTCCTTGCCCCTCAGATAGTTTAACAACCTGCGCCGATGCCCGACCAGTTTTAGCAAGCCCCTTCTGGAATGATGATCTTTGCGGTGAACCTTGAAATGCTCGTTTAGATGGGTGATACGCTGGGTTAGAAGGGCAATCTGAATCTCAGGCGACCCCGTATCTGTTTCATGGAGTCTGAAGCGATCAATTAATACCTTTTTTTCCTCTACTGCTAAAGCCACCTTTAGGACCTCCTCTTTTGGATTGATGATTGTTGATTGTTGATTGCCTTTGGATTGTCGATTGTTGATTGGTTTTCAATCATCAATCGTCAATCATAAATCGTCAATCCAAAAGCACACAAGCATACGGATACACGCAATCTTTCTTGCTTGAGCTTAAGACGGCAACGAGCTTGCCCTTGGGATCAGTTAACTTTATCCACGGACAAGTCTCCCGAAGACGAACCGCCGGAATTTCTTCCTGGGTTACTGGACGGCCGTGTTGTATCTTCTTTAGAAGCTCACTGTTGGCTGTAATGCTTGGCATTCCCCTCAGGGCAATACCCATCGGAATGATATGGTTTGAGATTTCCCCTGTTGCAGAAACTTTCTCCAGGGTATTCAAAGATATAGCTTCGTCTAAGCCAAATCCGCCGTTTTCGGTTCGACACAACCCGGTTAAATGCGCGCCGCATCCCAGGGCATCTCCAATATCAGCGCACAGTGCACGAACATAAGTCCCAGGGCTGCAGCATACCTCAAAACGGACATCCGGCAGGCTGACGTCAAGTACTTCAAGCCCATAGATGGAAATACGTCTGGGTGGTTTTTGTATGAAAGTGCCGCGTCGGGCCAGCTTGTAAAGAGGTATTCCGTTGTGCTTGAGGGCAGAATACGCAGGGGGATTCTGATGCGTGACTTCCAAAAAGCTAAGGAAGACCCTGTGCACGTCCCGATCTGTGACTCTCAAGTCGGGTTCCTTTGAAACAACCCGGCCTGTGAGGTCCTGGGTGTCGGTTCGAATTCCAAGCCTCATGACTCCTTCATATCGCTTTTTGCCATACACAAGAAACTGGGCAAGGCGTGTGGCCTTATTTATACAGCAGACGAGCACGCCGGTAGCAAATGGGTCGAGAGTCCCGGTATGGCCCGCCTTCCTGACTTTTAGGATCCTCTTTACCTGTGTGACCACCTGGGCAGATGTCACATCTGGCGGTTTGTCTACAACGATAATCCCGTTCATAATCATGTCATTGGAGTGGTGGAGTAATGGAGTATTGGAGTACTCCATCACTCCAGTACTCCGATCGGGGGCGAAGCCCCTAACCTCCATCACCTATTGTCTTTAAGACCTCGTTTACCCTGGCCGCCCGATCCAGAGATTCGTCATAAAGAAACTCGAGTTCCGGCACGTGTTTCAGCTCCAATCGACGGCTTAGCTTCCGCTTTAGATACCCCGAAGCGCTCTTGAAGCCAGCCAGGGCGCTTGGTTTGCGTTTTTTCCCTTCTGCAACGCTGAAATAGATTCGGGCCGAACGTAAATCGTCGGTTATCCTTACACGAATGATCGTCACAAGATCCAGACGGGGGTCCCTGATCTCTTTTTGCAGGAGATCTGACAATTCCTTCTTTACCTGGCCTCCTACTCTGTCGGCTCGCTTGAAGCGGATCACAGGCTAATAATCTCCATGTCCGAATCGATGATTTCAGCCACTTGCATGGCTTCAACAAAGTTTAGCACCTTGTCTAATTTTGAATTGATCCATCGACGATCGTTACCTACAAAAGCCACGCCTATTTCTGCACGCTGGTGGATGTCATTGGCGCCAACCTCCGCGGCTGACGCATTAAAGCTGTTTTGAATACGGGTAATGACACACCTGACGACCCTGCGTTTGCCTTTCAATGAGGTATTTCCAGGAATCCTCAAAACGATTGTGGCAATTCCGACTACCATGTTGGTTCAGTGGTCAGTGGTCAGTGGCCAGTGGTTGGAGGTTGCTGATCACTGACCACTGACCACTGATTATTCAAGGACTGCTTTGACTTCTTCTACTTCGTAGCACTCAATGACGTCATTGACTTTGACATCATTGTAGTTTTCGATGCCAATGCCGCATTCGTACCCGCTTTGTGCCTCCTTGACGTCATCCTTAAACCGACGTAAGGACGCGATCTTTCCATTATAGACAACGACCTCCTCGCGGAGGAGCCGAACAGGATGACCCCGCTCGATCTTTCCTTCGGTCACATAGCAACCCGCAATGGTTCCCACCTTTGGGATATTAAATATCTGCCTGACTTCCGCGCGTCCTACGAGATGCTCTTCGTACGTGGGTTCCATCAGGCCTGCCATGGCCCCCTTAATATCATTAACAACATTGTAGATCACCTCGTAGAATCGGATATCTACATTTTGCTCGATCGCCAGGTCACGCACCTTGGGATTCGGCCGGACACTAAAACCGATGACGATAGCTTTCGAGACCGCGGCTAACATAATATCTGACTCTGTGATGGCCCCGGTGGCAGAGTGAACTATGTTGACCTTTACCTCTGTTGATGCAATCTTTTGCACGGCTTCTGTCAAGGCCTCGACAGACCCCTGCACGTCGGCCCGAACGATCAGATTCAGATCCTTGACGACGACACCTTTCATTTGTTCATAGTATTTTTCCAGGGTTAACTTGCTACTTTGTGACAGCTCAAGCATCCGCTGTTTCTGCGCACGATGGAAACTTACCTGCTTTGCCACCTTCTCGTCAGTTAGGGCCATAAAATCGTCACCAGCCATGGGAACCCCGGACAGACCTTGAATCTCCACCGGCATGGATGGCCCGGCGCTATCAATGCGCTCGCCCCGATCGTCAATCATAGCCCGAACTTTTCCGTGATAAAGTCCACATATAATTACATCACCGGCATGAAGGGTTCCCTCTTGAACCAATACCGTGGCTACCGAGCCCCTACCAGGATCAAGTTTGGCCTCAATCACATGTCCTACTGCAAGTTTGTCAGGATTCGCCTTCAATTCCAGGACCTCTGCCTGAAGGAGAATCATCTCCAGAAGTTCCTCAATCCCTTTCCCTTGCTTGGCCGATACGTTCACCAAAACGGTATCACCACCCCATCCCTCAGGCGCGAGGCCGTGTTCTGCCAATTGGCGTTTTACCCGCTCAGGATCTGCCTCTGGTTTGTCAATCTTGTTTATGGCTACCATAATAGGCACACGGGCTGCTCTGGAATGGTTGATAGCTTCAACGGTTTGAGGCATTACCCCATCATCAGCAGCCACTACCAAAACAACCAGATCAGTTATCTCTGCCCCCCTCGCACGCATAGCCGTGAATGCCTCATGGCCAGGCGTATCAAAAAATACGACCTGCCCTTTTTTTAGAGTTACGTTATAGGCCCCGATATGCTGGGTGATGCCGCCGACCTCACCATCGATAACGTTGGTTTGTCGTATGGCGTCTAACAGGGATGTCTTGCCGTGGTCCACATGTCCCATAACGGTCACCACAGGCGGTCTGAGTTTCAATTTTTCTGGATCATCCTTTTCAAGATGAATGAGCGTTTCTTCCTCGAAAGAGACCTTTTCCGCTTCATAGCTGAATTCACTTGCAACCACAGCAGCAGTTTCAAAATCGATGGTCTGATTCAGAGTGGTCATGACGCCAAGAGTCATCAATTTCTTAATTATCTCGCTCGCCTTTATTCCTATCCGTTTGGCCAATTCGGATACCAGAATCGCTTCGTCGATCTTGATGCGACGCTTGATGGCCTTGGGAGTGGTAAGCAACGTTTTCTCGCCCTTAATTGCCACCTTTCCCTTACGGTGCCTTCGATTCTTACGGGCCCTGAGGGCCTTTTCGTCGTAAAGGTCCGATCTGTCCAGGATCTCCTTCTTTCGAAAGGTAATTTTCTTCTTGAAGAACTCCTTATGCTGTTCTAATTCAACGGGTTTCTTCTTGTCCTTTTTCTTGGCTTTGGCCTTAGCTGCCGGCCGCGGCTTTTCCTTTTTCGGGACAAGTTTCAGATGTATTGCAGGTTTTTCCTCGCCTTTGACCGCCACAGAGGGCTCTTTTTGGGGCCTGACATCAGCGGCCGGCTTGACTTCTGGCATCTTAATGATCTTAGCCGCTTGTTCCCTTTTTGCCTTTGGTTTCTTTTTTATCCTAACTTTTTGCGCAGGTTTTGCCTTTTGAGACTTACCCTTTAGCTTCACGGGTTCATATGCAACTTCCTTAAGCGCTTCAACCTGGGTCTCGACCGCGGGTTTATCAGGTTCAACAATCTTAGCCACCTTTTCTTTGAGGGCTTCATCAGGCCTTTCCTTTTCTTCGACCTTGGATGGAACCTCACCCTCTACCTTGGCTACAGGGGTAATTGCTTCTGGTTCCGGCTTTTTCTCCGTGGCTGCCCTTCGTCTTCTGATAACCGTGCCTTTGATTCGCTTCTCAATCACGGCTTCTGACTTGTGTCGGAAAAGGACTTCTTTGATGCCGGCAAGTCCCTCTTCATCTATCACGCTCATGTGGCTTTTCACAGAGATATTCATCTCCTTTAGTCTTTCCAGAAGCACTTTGTTCGTCATATTAACCTGTTTGGCAAGTTCATATATTCGGATTTTTGCCATTCATTTCCCCCTGTGGTCTGTTTGGCCCGTTTGGCCCGTTTAGCCGGTTGGTGAGTCCTTTAACTATTTTCTCTGACGGGCTCAACCGACTCAACCGGCTCAACCGGCTCAACCGGCTCAACCGGCTCAACCGGCTCAGCCGTTGCTTCGGATACCTCTTTATCCTCTTTCATATAGTCCTTTTCATCACTTGTCTGAAGGACCTGGCTGGCTGAATCCAACAGGGCCTGCGCCTTTTTCTCGCTGATGCCTTTAACCCGAATCAGTTCCTCAACAGATGCGTTGGCAAGTTCTTCAACTGAATAGAAACCTTGTTCGTACAGGGCATCGGCTGTGCTGGCACCTACCCCTGGAATACCCATCAAGGAGTCATAGCCGCTCCGCATAGCCTCAGTATAGTCGGTTTCACTCTTCACATCAATGCCCCAGCCTGTCAACTTAGAGGCAAGGCGCACGTTTTGCCCTCGTTTCCCAATGGCCACTGACAAATACTCATCCGGCACAATCACCTCCATAGATCGGTTGACTTCGTCAATTACCACCCGTGAAATCTCGGCTGGTGCAAGGGCACTGCATACAAATTTTGCCGGGTCACTGCGCCAGGGAATGATATCGATTTTTTCTCCTCTCAATTCGTGGACCACACTTTGGACCCGTGTCCCTTTCATTCCAACACACGCGCCCACCGGATCAATATCAGAATCATTGGATGTCACAGCAATCTTTGCACGATTTCCTGGTTCGCGGGCTGCAACCATAATGGTTACGATGCCTTCGCTGATTTCTGGTACCTCGGTGTTAAACAGGGCTACCAGGAATCGCGGATGCCTTCGAGACAATATTATCTGGGGACCGCGGATCTCATGCAGCACGTCTAATATGTAGGCCCGAATCCTATCCCCGCGACGATAGGATTCCTTAGGGACCTGCTCGCGGGCGGGAAGAATCGCCTCGGTGCGGCCCAGGTTGACAATGATGTCCCCTTTGTTTACCCTTTGAACAATCCCGTTAATGATTTCCCCTTTTCTATTGATAAAACTTTCGTAGACGATATCCCTCTCGGCATCCTTCATCTTCTGTATGATAACCTGCTTCGCCGACTGTGCAGCAATTCTTCCAAAGGTTGTTGTGTCCATCTTAGTCCCTATGCTGTCTCCCAGTTGACACCCCGCGTCAAGCTCACGCCCCTGTTCCAGATCAATTTCCAGGTCCGGTTCGGTGACCTTTTCAACCACCTCTTTGAACTGAAAGGCCTCAATCTCGCCCAGTTCTTCATTGTACCGGACTTCGACATCTACTTTGGTTCCAAATCTCTTCCTGGCAGCAGACCTGAGTGCTTCTTCAAGTGTCTTGACGAGAATTTCCTTGTCAATGCCCCGGTCACGACTGACCTGTTCAATGACTTTTCTTACTTCCGACATTAGCATTTTCGACACCCTTTTCGATTGACGATTGACGATTGTTGATTGGTTTTCAATCATCAATCGTCAATCGTCAATCATCAATCCAAAGTTTTGCCTTCGCAATTGTTTCATAGGGAATGGCCACTGGCTGGTCATCAACTACAAGTGTGAGAACACCTTCTGAAAATCCAGCGAGCACCCCCTTGAAATGCCTTTTCCCCTCCACAAGGCGATTGGTCTTGATGACCGCCGACCTCCCCTCAAAATAGACAAAATGTTTTGCCTTTGTTAAAGGCCGGTCAAGGCCTGGCGAGGAAACCTCAAGGTGATAAGGCTCGTCACAGTCTATTTTTGCATCCAGGATGTCCCCCAGTTGATTGCTGATAACAGCACAATCGTCTAAGGTGACCCCTCCTTGTTTGTCGATAACAACTCGCAAGACCCAGCCTCTGGGTTCTCTGCGATATTCCACGTCGATCAACCTCGCCCCTCCCGACTCCAGGAAGGGTTCTGCCAGACGTTCCACCTGGGCGACAAATTTTTGGGTCCACTCATTCATCCAAAAAAGAAAAAACGGGCCTTTGCCCGTTTCCCACGCCACGGTCTATCTCAATTATATTATTATCGCACTTTTTGAGAGAAAACCAAAGGCAAAATTATCAGAAAATTCCACTGATCGAAGCAGATGTTTGGTCCACCTACGCCGCAACCAAGAAAACATCGCCTCAAAAAGGGAAAAGGGCCGATCCCGCCGGAGGCGGGATAATAATGGAGCGGGCAACGGGGCTCGAACCCGCGACCCCAAGCTTGGGAAGCTTGTACTCTACCAACTGAGCTACACCCGCTTGAAATATTAATTTACAATTTTTTTTAACCATTGTCAAACATTTTTCACACCGGTCTCGAATTGCAGAATTGCGAATTCAGGAATTCCTAAATCCCTCTCATCATCCCCGGGGTACGAGTTTCAGCTCCTTTGCTATCGCCTCTGTCGTCCGCCGGACAAACCGCTCAAAGTCTTTGCCTTCAAGGGGCTTTTCTGCCGTTGGGACCACATCCAGGTCTCTGGGCCGAACGAGCCGGGGGGCATTTTGAAGGCTCTTCTTGGGGACAATCTCGAATGCCGTGGGAAACCGGTTCTCAAAATACATGGCTTGAAAACCCGCAAACTTCAGGGGATGGGCCGTGGCATCGAGCACAACCACATCGTCTTCGCCCACAATGCCGCGTTTTTTAGCCTCAACCAGCCCGGCTAAGGACTCACCACCCTGAGTACAGGCGATGTGTCCGTTGCGGTTGGCCGTAAGCTGCCAGTCCATGATGGCCTGTTCCTCTACTTCTGTAAAGAATACGGCCTGGGCGCCTGCATTCTGATTGTAGGTTTCGACCAGGTGAATGACGCGCGGCATGGAGACCGGATTTCCGATCATGGCGGCCTGGGCCACACTGGGCCGAACCTTGACCGGCACAAAATCTCGTTTTTCAGGGTCTGGTTCCAGGTAGTATCTATAGACAGGATTGGCATGGGTGGACTGCACCCCGATGATTTTGGGAACCCGGTTTATGATTCCGGCCTCAAAGAACTTCAGGAAACCGCTCATGATCGCCGTGATATTTCCGGCGTTCCCAATCGGCACTACCATCACCTTGTGGTCCATATCATAGTCAAAGTCCTGGGCAATTTCATAAGAATATGATTCCTGGCCCCATATACGCCACGCATTCTTGGAGTTCAAAAGCGCCACGTTGTATTGTTCGGAGAGGGCTTCCACCACCTTCATGGAGTCATCAAAGACGCCCGGGATTTCAAGTACCACAGCCCCACTTCCAAGGGGTTGTGCCAATTGCTGCGGCGTGACCTTTTTGTGCGGAAGAAGGACGGCTGATTTCACCCCGGGCTGAAGATAGGCTGCATAAAGGGCCGCAGAGGCGGAGGTGTCGCCAGTGGAAGCACAGACAGCCAGCACATCGGACAGCTTGCCGGAGTTGACCAGTAAGTTAATATAGCTCAGGGCACTCGCCATGCCCCGGTCCTTGAAAGAGGCGCTCGGGTTCTGGCCTTCATTCTTGAAATAGAACCGCACTCCCACCAGTTCCTGAAGGTATGGGTTGGCCTCCACCATGGAAGTATGTCCTTCGCCAAGGTAAATAACCGCATCAAGAGGCATGATCGGTCCGATAAACTCATGGTAGCGATAAATCCCTCGGAGCGCCGGGATATTTAGCATCCTTCGGTAATCAAAGATCTGATGCCAGGTATCCGGGGGGATCTCTTTCAGCCGGTCAAAGGCCAGGTCTGTCAGAAGGAGCACGCTGTGGCATGCAGGACACGTATAGAGCAGACGACTGATGTCGTATTCTGCCCCACAGCCCAGGCACCGGTAGACAACATGACCGCTTACCTTGGGGATCAGGTAGGGCTGTATATGGCTTGGGAAGTCGTTGATCTTCATGGGCTGATCCTTTGAAGTGGGTTAAAGTGAGCTAAAGTGCCTAAAGTGTCTAAAGTGAGCTAAAGTTGAGGACTTGAAGAAACCATTTATATGGTGAAACACAACATGAACGGCAAAAATTGTCCTTATCTCTTTAACTTTAGGCACTTTAGTTCACTTTAGTTCACTTTAGGCACTTATTTTCTCGATTCCATCCATATAAGCCCTGAGGACCTTCGGGATAATGACTGAACCGTCTTCTTGCTGAAAATTTTCCAGTATCGCCACGACCGTGCGGCCAACAGCAAGCCCTGAGCCGTTCAGGGTATGGACCAGTTCCGTGCCCTTTTTCCCTTTTCTTTTAAAGCGAATGTTGCCCCGTCTGGCCTGAAAATCCTCGAAGTTGCTGCATGAAGAGACCTCCCGGTATCTTTGTTGTGCGGGCACCCAGACCTCAATGTCATAGGTCTTGGCAGCGCAAAACCCCAGATCTCCCGTGCACAGCACCACGACCTGATAAGGGATCTCAAGCCGCTTGAGGATGACTTCAGCATCCTCCAACAGTGTTTCGAGTTCTTCATAAGAGCGCTCCGGGGTGGTGAATTTAACAAGTTCCACCTTATTAAATTGATGTTGTCTGATCAGCCCGCGGGTATCTTTCCCGTAAGAACCCGCTTCAGACCGGAAGCAAGGCGTGTAGGCCGCGTAAAGCCTGGGAAGGGTGTGCTCGTCCAGGATCTCGCCCTGGTGAATATTGGTCACCGGCACTTCGGCCGTGGGTACCAGATAATAGTCCCAACCTTCCAGCTTAAAGAGATCTTCCTCAAACTTGGGGAGCTGGCCTGTGGCGGTCGCACTGGCGCGATTGATCATGAATGGCGGGAGGACTTCCAGGTACCCGTGTTCCCTGGTTTGCACGTCCAGCATGAAATTGATCAGGGCACGCTCAAGCCTTGCCCCAAGGCCTAAGTAAAGGGCAAAACGTGCCCCAGCAATCTTGGCCGCGCGTTCAAAATCCAGAATCCCGAGTCTTTCTCCAATCTCCCAGTGGGGAAGCGGTTCAAAGTTAAAAGAAGGAGGCTCACCAACCTTCCTGATCACCAAATTGTCTTCCTCGTCTTTGCCTATGGGCACGGAGGGATGCGGGATGTTGGGAAGGTCCATCAAGATAGCATGAAGCTTTTCTTCGTGTTTGGACAGCTCCTCGTCTAAGGCCTTTATTTTCTGAGACACCGCGCGCATCCGGGCTATCAGTTTCGAGGGGTCTTTACCTTCCCTGTTCATCTCCGCAATACGCCCAGAAACTGTGTTGCGCTCGTGCTTAAGCTCCTCAACCTCGAGCAGGATGGCCCGGCGTCTTGAGTCGCACTCCAGAAATGGGCCAAGGTCATACTCTTGTCCCCGCTTGCGGAGCGATTCCTGCACCAATTCTATATTTTGTCTGATGAATTTGATTTCCAGCATAAAATTTCGATTAACATGCACTTAATATTTAGTCAACGATTGAACTTAACTGATTTGCGGATGCCAGCAGGGTTGACTTTGATTGTCGTTAGATGATGTGGTAGGAATTGCTCATACGAACCCGGAAGTCACTGATGAAAAATAATAGACGTCTCGGACTTTCTACAACCTACTGAAATTATAGCTATTTATTTGCCCTATTGCAACCTCGATCAGGGAATGATGGAATCATTGCGAAGCGAAGCCGAGCCAAGTTCATGCAACCGGTGCGGCCAGTGCATGAGTGTGTGCCCTGTCTATCAGACTACCTTTAGGGAAACTGATGTGGCCCGCGGCAAGTTGACTCTGCTGGAATGTGTGGAAGCAGGAACTATGAGGTGGTCCGGCCGTCTTCAAGAAATCCTCTCCAGGTGTCTTCTTTGCGGAGCGTGTGCCCAGGTTTGTGCAAACAGGGTTGAGACCACCCGTATCATCCAATCGGGTCGCCAGCGGTTTTTTGAGGACGAAAAGAGAGGTGAGTCCCAGAGCGCAGCCCTCAAAAGCCTGAGGGAAGGGCATTTGACCGCCAGGGTCCTTATGAAAGGGGGCGCACTCCTTCAGGCCTTAGCGTGCAAAAAGATCCCCGAGACAAGCGGACTCCATCTTCGATTTCCCCTTTCCTTTTTCACCGAAAGGAACACGGTGCCTCCCATTGCCTGGACCCCCTTTATGGATGCCTTCCGACCCGAGCAGGCCGTCAGAGGAGAAAGTCCAAGGATTGGATTCTTTGTGGGCTGTGGTACCAACTACCTCTTTCCCCATATAGCAACGGCTCTTGTGCATATCCTGCGGCACGTGGGAGCAACCCTGATAGTACCAGAAGACCAGGTTTGTTGTGGGCTGCCTGCCTACGTTTCAGGGGACACGAAGACTGCCCGGGACCTGGCCCAAAAGAATATCGAGGTGTTTGAGTCCCTGGAACTTGATGCCATTTTGACGGTGTGTGCCTCCTGCGGATCACATCTGATGGCCCTTGCGTCGCTCTTTGCCGATGACCCTTCATCCCGTGATGCTGCAGCCTCAATGGCCAGGAAGCACATGGATGCTATGACCTTTCTGGTGAACCATCTTGGTTTTGAGGCGTACCTTAAAGCCCTTGAACCGGCTGGAAGCCCTAAGGGTACAAGGCCTTTGCGGGTTGCCTATCACGATCCCTGTCATCTAAGGATTGGGCAGGGAATCACTCAGGCGCCCAGGAGACTCCTTGAGGCCACACCCGGGGTGCAACTCGTAGAAGCCTCCCACCCTGGCCAGTGTTGTGGCCACGGGGGAGATTTTAACCTTTCTCACTTCTCCCTGTCGATGAAGATCCTGGATCGGCGTATGGAGGACTTCGAAAAGGTGAAACCCGATAGAATTGTTACAGGTTGCACCGGATGTCTCCTGCAGTTTGCAGAGGGAATAAGCCGGTGCAGCCTGGCAGGAAAAATCGAGGTTTGCCACCCCCTGGCACTGGTAGAAAAAGCTATTGCACCCTGTCCGATTCCAGTTCAGGGTCGAAAAGATCTTCAAGTATGTCAATCTCTTCGTACTGATGCTGGACAATAGCGCAGCGAATGTTCAACTGGCACCAATGTCGGCAGATCGGGTCGTCAGGGTCATAGTACCCAAAGCAGGGGAACCTCTCTGTTAGGCGCTTTGAATCAAGAATCGTTTTTCTCATCATAAGGTCAAGAGCGTTATCAGCTCCTGGTGGATAAGGCCATTTGTTGCCAGAATTTCTTTCTTTTCAATACTGTAAGGTCCATTTGAGAAATCAGAGATTGTTGCCCCAGCTTCCCGGGCTATAACCATGCCTGCTGCTGTATCCCATGGAGCCAGATTTTGTTCCCAGAACCCGTCAAATCTGCCGCAGGCCACATAACAGAGATCCAGGGCCGCTGACCCAAGTCGGCGAACCCCCTGGGCCGACATCAGACATCGCTCCAGTCGACAAATCAGGGTGCGGATCATAGCCTGCAGGTCATAAGGAAAACCTGTCACCAGCAGGCTCTCACCAACAGTCCTTGTGCCAGAGACGCCAATGGGTCGGCCATTGAGCGCAGCCCCCTGATCCCGGGTCCCGCAAAAGAGTTCTCCGGTAACAGGATTCAGGACCACGCCAAATACAATATCCCCTTCAAAAGCAAAGGCAATGGAGAGACTAAACTCGGGTAGGTGATGGGCATAATTTGTTGTACCGTCCAGGGGGTCTATGATCCACTCGCACGGGTCTGTCCCCGGAGTTGCGCCACTTTCCTCGGCCAGAATGCTGTGGTCCGGGAAAGCAGCCTGGATCAGATGGATGATGGCATTTTCAGAGGCCAGGTCGGCTTCGGTGAGCAGATTGATGGCGCCTTTTTTTTCTACTGTATGGGTTTTGCCCCAGTAGTTGCGAAGGATTTCGCCTGCACGTGCTGCAGCCGCAATACCAATATCCCTGATTCTTTCCAAATCCACAATTTATATTTTTACAGGATTCTGACCATGAAGTCAATAAGAACTTACAAGGGGCTTCGCCCCAATTAGTCGAGTACCAGTATTTCTTCTACGAAACGGCTCATCCGTTTAAAATGTGTCCCTTTCCAGTAAACCCGATTACAGGAGGTACACAAAAAAAACGCTTCGTAGCTGGCCCTCACCCTGGAGGGGAGTCTGTGGGCAACCTCTTGCTTTGAAATCGTTTCAACGAGCCCATTACAGCAAAGGCATCTTGAAAAAGGGCGCGCTTCGGCATACAGATCCAGACGCTGAAAGATAGCTTTAAGCTGCATTCTGGAGTCCATGTCTCTGACTAAAATCCCGCGAGTTATGACTTTGTGTTTCAAAAGACGCATGCTGCGCGTAAGTAACACGCGAGATTGCCGGACAGAGATCTCGATGAGGTCCCTGGGATTGAAATCATTGTAATAGAGCGTATCGAACCCGAAAAGCCGCAGGTGCCTTGCCAGCCTGCCAAGGTGGACATCTGTAACAAATCTCAAATGTCTCAAGGGCGTGGACCCCAGATTCCTGCACCGACCAATGTCAAGTGATTCAAAAACCGGGTAAACACTGATACGCTCTCCACCTTTAAGGGGATATGTAAAATCCACAGACGCCCCATTTACAAGGATGAGATCAACCTGCGTACAGGGCACACTCAGGGAGAAGATGATATTCTTGACCGTGCTTTTTTGGGGAAAAAAGGCCTGAAAATCCCTCTTCCTTTTTTCGTTGGGGAGGAAATCATTCAGTTCTTCGTAGAATCGAAAGGTTGCCTGAAGCATTCTCGATTTTGGATTGCGGATTTTGGATTGCGGATTTGCTGAAAAGCTATGGATCACATTAAAAATTCTATCAGAGATACGTATAATACTCAAGGAGAAATGGTTCGGCTGAAGACTGAGTAAAGGCGGGAAGAAGGCCCTTCAAATCGATTGACATATCTACCTGTGTTCGTTAACCTATTTAAACCTAAAGTGATCGGTTCAGGGTTCACGTTTCACGGCTCACGGTTTTAACCTCTTACGCAAATTTCAGAGATTGTGGAAAAGCTATATGTCTGAAACCCTGGAAGGCCACCTGGAACGAATTGTCTACTTTAACGAGCATAACCACTACACGGTGGCCAGGTTAAAAGTCAGGCGAGATCCGGATCTGGTGACGGTAGTGGGACAACTGGCAGGGATCACACCAGGCGAGGTATTGAAGCTCTGGGGAACCTGGGAGACCCATCCCAAATACGGTCGGCAGTTCAGAGCCACAGAGTACACAGTTAGCCTTCCTGCCCACATCCACGGCATTGAAAAGTACCTGGGCTCAGGCCTCATCAAGGGAATCGGCCCTGAAATGGCAAAGCGATTGGTCGAACGCTTTGGTGCCAGGTCCCTGGAAGTCATTGAACATTCTCCTGAAGACCTCCTTGGTGTGGAAGGCATTGGTGAAAAGCGACTTGAGATGATCCTCAAGGCCTGGGAAGATCAGAGAGAGATCAGGGATGTGATGATCTTTCTTCAGGGCCACGGGGTGAGCCCCGGCTATAGCGCAAAGATATTCAAGCAGTATGGTCAGAATACCATCCGCGTGGTGCGGGAAAACCCCTACCGCCTGGCATCCGACATATTTGGCATCGGCTTTCTCATAGCTGACCGTATTGCAGAAAAAGTGGGGATTGCCAGAAATGCCATCATACGTGCCGAGGCGGGCATCCTGCATGTTCTGGAAAAGGTCTCTGATGAGGGACACGTATTTGTCCTGTTTGATCAACTACTGGATCGGGCCGAAGCACTCCTTGAGATAGACCGCACCGTACTTGAGACGGGTGTTAGGAACCTGGCCGCATCCGGAGGCATTGTCCTGGAGGATTTCCACCCCGTTAGAGGCTTGCTGGAGGCTCGTTTCGGTGTATTACAATTTGAAAGTCCTAACGGGGTTCAGATTGAGGATGATTCGTCCGATCCCTGCTTTCGCGGGCACATGACGGCGGTCTACTTAAAGGCTTTTTATGCGGCCGAGGTAGGTTTGGCCAACCGCCTTATGGCATTGCTTTCTGTGCCGATTAAAGGCCTTGGCACGGATGTCAGGCGTATAGAAAAACTGGTCCTTCACCGGCTGGCCATTATGCTTTCAAAAGAACAATGGGTTGGCCTGCATACGGCCCTTTCCCAAAAGGTATCGATTCTCACGGGTGGACCCGGAACCGGGAAGACCACCCTGATCAAGGCCGTCCTGGCGGTCTTTGAAGCAGCCGGAAAGCAGGTCTTGCTTTGCGCACCGACAGGGCGGGCCGCCAAGAGACTTTCGGAGGTCACGGGCCATAAGGCAAAAACGATCCATCGCCTTCTTGCCTATAACTTTAAAAATGGCGCGTTTCAGAAAAACGAAAAAGACCCGCTCGATACTGATGTAGTGATTGTGGATGAGGCGTCGATGGTAGATACTTTTTTGATGTATCACCTTGTCAAAGCGGTTCCCATGACCGCCGTACTCATCCTGGTTGGGGATATCTATCAGCTCCCTTCTGTAGGTGCCGGAAATGTGCTGCGGGATATGATCGACTCCGAACAGGTACCAGTCGTGTTCTTGAAAGAGATCTTCAGACAGGCCCGGGAGAGTCTGATCATCGTAAATGCCCACAGGATCAACCAGGGAGTTTTCCCAACCATAGTGGATTCCAACCGTGACACACTGAAGGATTTCTACTTTATCCAGCAAGAGGACCCTGAAAAGGTGCTTTCAACCATCCTGGAGCTTTGCTGCAAGCGGATTCCGGAGCGCTTTAAACTCGATCCGTTGTTAGACATCCAGGTGCTGAGCCCCATGCACAAGGGAATTATTGGCACAACGAATCTTAATCGCGTGCTTCAGCAGGCATTGAACTCCTCCGATGATATCATTGAGCGTATGGGGCGCACCTTCAAGCACGGGGACAAGGTAATGCAGATTAGAAACAATTATGCAAAAGATGTCTTCAATGGAGATATTGGAACCATCAGCGGAATCAATCGGGATATTGAAAAGATTACTGTAAAATACGACGGTCGTGCTGTTGACTATCAGTTTGTCGAACTCGACGAGCTTATGGTGGCTTATGCTGTGTCCGTGCACAAATCCCAGGGATCAGAATACGGGGCAGTGATCCTGCCGGTGATGACTCAGCACTATGTTTTACTTCAGAGAAACCTCATATATACCGGGGTGACCCGTGCAAAGGAGTTGGTCGTGCTTATTGGAACAAAGCAGGCCCTGGCCATTGCCCTCCGCAATGACAGACCACAAAAACGGATGACGCGTCTTTGCGATCGAATGAAGATAGTCAGTGGTCAGTGAACAGTGGTCAGTGGTCAGTGGGTAGTGGGGGGTGTAATTCAAGACTGTTGGTTGCGCAACTACAGTAAAATCCCCCTAAATCCCCCTTTAAGAAAGGGGGACTT
>JAGMBW010000139.1 GCA_023129535.1 Desulfobacterales bacterium | reverse complement strand
CCATAATTGCAGGCCCTAAGGTGATCGAGTCTGCCAAGGAACATAAGCCCCTCGCCTTCAGCTTCGAGGCAGTAGAGGATGCAGAGTGTGTGAAAGACTGGGAGGAGATCAGAAAGAAGCTCAAATAGGCTATAAAGCTTAGGGAACTTTGGGGACGTTATTGACTACGTTGAATAAGTCTGATGCGAGATCTTCAAGGAAGTGTCCATGGGCGGTAGATGTGGAAAAATGGCGATGCCAAGCGCAAGCGGCGATTACGGAAGACTCGCCTCGGCCTGCCTGACCCTGGGTAACGGGGTCAGGTATTGGATTCAACCCTGGGCCTTGGACAGAAATCTCAAGCAGTGAGATCAGAAAATGGTAGTTACGAAAGCTGATGTCTATGAGAAGGTCATATTTGCCGAAAGGCCTGTATGTCCGTATTGCGGCAACGAGATGAAGGTGTGGGCACTTTATCAAATTAGTTTTGCCTGCGGCTCAAGATGGGGGACGCCGTATCTCTTTATTTGCGCCAATGACGAGTGTCGGCTTTTTGTCGACGGTTGGGAGCACATGAGACAGACTTACAGTCGACCATGTTCCTATCGATGCGTATGCTATCCTGATTCGGGCAAGACAGAAATGATGGCGGTCTATTCCTATGACAAGTCAGGGATGATCGATGAGGCAACCATTGCTGCCGACAAAGCCAGGGGCACGTTAAAAGACCCTGCCGTCCAGCAATTGCTCAGCCATTTTCAGTCAGGAGACATAGGGAACCTTCTGTCCTGCCTCTTTGATCGGGACGTCTATTACAGAGTCCGGTTGAAGGCTGCGGAACTCATCGGTGAACTCGGCCTACTTGAAGCCATTGAGCCTTTGCGCAACTACCGATTTAGAGATCAGCGCATTGCGGATGGAGTCCGAAATGCCATCAGAAGAATACACGATATAGCTGGCACTCAAGAATGCCCGTATTGTGCCGAGATTGTTGAGGCTGGACCTGCCACGTGCAGTCACTGCGGCAGGAGTCTGTCGTAGCTTAGGGTTCGCCCAAAAATAACTTCGCAGACACGAAGTGAAGCTTTGCGCTATTGGCGCTCAGATTTGGGTTAGATTTGTTCGATCCGATTGAGCAAAACCACAGAAATAGCAGGCTATTTCGAGGATTTTGTGAATGAGGATCGGGCAAAGATAGCCTGAAGCTGAGATGCGAAAATGGGAAGTTATTTTTGGGCGAGCCCTTAGGACTGAATTCAACGCCCCTTCCCATTGTGGATATGAGGCCCATACCGCCAGAGCAAATGAGGGAAGCCGTAGGTTGGATCACAGAGCACATTGCGCAATACAGTATCATGGTGTTCTGCAACGCGGGTATCGGCCGTTCGCCTTCCGTGGTCATCGGCTATCTCTTTTGCATCGCGGGATACGGAACAACTTGAAAAGGAGGGCGTCCACAGGATTTTGAATTGATGACTGCGGTTGAAACCTACAAGAATTTGGCCAACGAGAACTTGGGAGATCACCTGATGGCAAAAATCGATGTTAAACGCAAGGATGGCGAAAGCTTTGAAGTCACGGTTCGTGAAGCAACTACCACGACGCATACCGTGAAACTCGCTAACGATTACTACCAGAAGCTGACCGGCGGCAAGGTCTCCCCGGAGGCGCTCATTGAAAAATCATTTGAGTTCCTCCTCGAGAGGGAGAGTAACACCATGATTCTGTCCCGCTTTGATCTTCCCCTGATCGGCCATTACTTCCCGGAGTATGAGAAAAGCATTGTCAAGCGTTTGTGAGAGATTGGGCATTTTTGGGGGGAGCAATTTGTTTGGGATCGCCCTTTAGTTTTACAGTTTTGAGCTATAACATCGAACTACATCAACAGAGAACAGATTTGACTTGTTCACAAAGATGAAACAAAACGCATCCACGTCTATGGTCCTGGAAATCATGACCGAATTTGCCAATCAGACCGGACTTTCACCGGCCACGAAGGCCCCACGGCGCTACTTATGGACGGACGCTTTTGCAGTGTGCAACTTCCTGGAGCTTTATCGTCAAAGAAATGATGAAAAATACAAGAACCTTGCATTGCGCCTCGTCGATCAGGTTCATAACATACTCGGCCGACACCGTGAAGACGACCCCCGGACCGGCTGGATCAGCGGCCTTGATGAGGAGGACGGTAAAATCCATCCTACAAAAGGGGGGCTGAGGATCGGTAAACAGATGAACGAACGGAGGCCTCCTGATTCCTTTGACGAACGTTTGGAGTGGGATCGGGATGGGCAGTACTATCATTACCTGACGAAATGGATGCACGCTCTCAATCGTGTAAGCCGGGTTACTGGGGATGCAACCTACAATACATTGGCGATTGAGCTTGCGAAAACGGCCCATGACAGGTTTACCTATGTTCCATTGTCAGGCGGTCAGAAACGTATGTACTGGAAAATGAGCATAGACCTTTCCTATCCTCTCGTAGAATCGATGGGACATCACGATCCTCTCGATGGACTCATTACCTACTACCAGCTTCAGGCGACTGCTGCTAAAGAGTTTGAAAACTCAACGTGGCCGGATCTCAAAGCGGAGATTACCGACATGGCCACTATTTGTGAAGGAAAAAGCTGGGCCACAGATGACCCGCTTGGCCTTGGAGGTCTTTTGTGTGACGCCTTCAGAGTGGCGCAATTGATCATTAATGAAAATTTTCAACAAACCGGCCTGCTGAAAATTTTATTGGATTTTTCCCTGCTGGGTTTGGAATCCTACACGAGAAACAATTCCTTGAAGCTTCCTGCTGAATACCGTCTTGCATTTCGTGAGCTGGGATTGTCGATTGGCTTACGGGCTGTTGACAAGTTGCAGGAATTGATTGAAGAAAATCCAGACCTTTTCAATAAGAAACAACACCTGCGCACGCTGATTGAAAGCCTGAAGGGGTATGCGGCCTTGATTGAAGTCATTGAAAACTTTTGGCTTGAACCCACAAGCAGAGAAGTCACTAGCTGGACAGAGCATCGTGACATAAATATGGTGATGTTGGCAACCAGCCTGAGCCCTGATGGATATTTGACAATTTAGAACTGAGTTCACAAAATCAATCACGAAAACACGAAGGTACGTACTGTTCTCAAGGCGAACGCCGCAAAACACGAAACAAAAACCTGAAAGTCAAGTTGGCGCGTCCATCCAGAGACTTCCCTTTCGTGTTTTCAATCTTTGCGGCGTTCGCCTTGAGAACATTACGTGCTTTCGTGATAATTCTTTTTTTGCTTCCCTAACAATAAATCCAATACCTAACCACAAAGGTGGCTCTTTTTTGATGCCGTGAAATATCCTTGTTCAGGAATTATATTGTCGGGCGGGTTGAGTACGCGAATGGGAGGGAAGAACAAGGCTTTTCTTCGTATAGGGGGTGAGACGATCTTAGACCGCCTTTACAAGACCTTTCAAGGACTTTTCGATGAGGTCTTGCTGGTTACGAATGACCCTCTTGAATATCTCTCATGGGATTTGACGATAGTAACAGATCTTTTTCCAATACGCAGCTCTCTAACCGGCATCCATGCGGGGCTGTTTCACGCCTCAGCGCCCCATGGCTTCATTACGGCCTGTGACACGCCCTTCTTAAAAAGGGAACTGATCACGACTCTTCTGGAGGAGCTTGAACCAAAGTGGGATGTCGTCATGCCTGTGACGCAGGAAGGTAACCAACCCTTATGCGCCATTTATTCAAAGCGCTGCATCAAACCGATTGAGCGTCAACTGCAAAACGAAGACCCTAAGATTCTGAAGTTCTTTCCAAAGGTGAAGGTCAAAGAAATCCCGGAGGCTCGGCTGAGGTCAGCAGACCCCCACCTTATTTCCTTCTTCAACATCAACACGCCAGACGATTTGGCCGCATCTGAGAAAATGTTGAGCGCAAAACAGCCTCCTAGAATAGTACCTGAAAATGCGTGATCAGGACATCATTGTCCACATTCTTACCATGCATTTCCTCTCGGAACGTGTAATTGAGCTGCCATTTGATATCTGATCCGTGGATGAACCAATTATATCCCACCGTATACCAGCGGCTGTCAAACTGGTTGTCCACGTCCACATTCGGATCAAACTCATCATACCGGGCGGTGAGCTGGAAGTTATCGGCAAGGTCTATCTGCGCCTGTATCCCATAGCCGTATTGACGCTCAGACTCATCGCCATCTTGCTGTACGTATTCGGCCTGGAGGTGTACCGGCTCCCAGTCCAGTGCGAAACTGAAATCCCAGAGCTGCAGGTTATCCGCAACCTTGTGGTCATCGACGGGATATAGGTAATAGTCTTTGCCTAGCACGGTATGTTTTTCTGCCTTACCAAGCACAGTGGTTTCATAATCGTAGCCGACCTGATCGTAGGCATAACTGACGCCAAAATCGATGTATGGTGATGGTCGCCAGATGAACATAGCGGTTGCCATGAAGTTTTCGTTGTCATTACGCATACGATTGAATCCGCTGCCGTTGTATAACCCGACTGCGTAGAAGATCGGCCTGTCATGTACTTTTGTACCGTGTGTTCGGCCGTCCCATTCACCTGTTCTGGCTGACTCCAGACTAATGCCGATTTCACGCCTCCGGGCAATCTTATCGATCACAAGGGGCCGTTCGCATAGCGGAAGCTTTGGCCCGGCCGTGGTATATGATGGTGAAAAGCGTGACTTGAACTGCCCTACTCTGATGTTCAAATAAGGGTGCAAGCCATAGACGAAATAGGCGTCCTGCAGCATTACGCCCACATCGTTTTTCATGAGCTCGTAATCAGGTTTTGCAGGATCCAGTTTGTCAGCATTGTGATCGCCGTCCACGCTGATCTGTACATGGTATTTCCATTTATCAACCACCTCTCCGTACCACCGCAGACGAACACGCCGAATCACAAATCCGTCAAATTCGGATTGGTCAAATGGCTTCTGGTATGTCACATTACTCAGGTCGCCGTTTTCAATTGAAGTAAACCGTGCCTGCACACGCCCCTTAAAGTTGAGAGTCTTGGGTCGGCGGGCGGCCTTGACAAGGACTTCTTCTTTTTCCTCAGAGACCTCTTCCTTTTCTTTCCGTGATTCCTTTGCCTTCTCAATGTCCTGATCGGTAATGAGCCCCTTTTCCTTCAGGATCTGGAGCAATTCGTCAGATGTCAGTTCGGCAGAGCTGTTCACAACCATAGTGAGCAGAAAAAACGTACACCAAAGACCAACACTAAACCATTTCTTCATGCAGCCATTCCTCCTTTTTTGGTTTGCTTTTACATAGGTTGAGCGGTTCAACGTTCACGGTTCACGGTTAAAGAGCCCTAACCCTTTGATATCAAAAGCATGATGCCCCAATAGAGACAAAACACATGTTTCACCCAATGGGTGAAAGAGGTTAATCTGGGTATTGTACTATAAAATAATGGATATCAATAGATTATAACCTTTGAACCCTGAACCTTGAACCCTGAACCTTGAACCTTGAACCTTGAACCGATCACTTTAGGTTCTATAGTTTCAACCAAGGATGCGGTTGACCTCATCCTGCATGCGCGAAAGGGCCTCCTTGGTCAACGGCTTTATATTTTTCAGATCTGGCTCCATGGGATCAGCCGGATTAAAGTTCTGCACGGTCAAGGAAAGGGCCGCGTTTGGGCTGTCAATGCCTTCTATCCGCAAGTCCTTGAGCTCTTCGGCTAAAAGGTAAACATCCGATTCTGCAAGAAGGGTCGGAGTCGCCGTGCATCGAAACATGGAGGGAACATTGGCTGCCATGAGCAATTCGATCGACTTCTTGATGATACTCACCGGCACGAATACCCCGGCACAGCGGGCGTATGTGGCGTCATTCAGAGGGCCCTTCACATCCATGGCCACACAGTCCACCAATTTTTCTGAGATCAGATAATGGAGCGTTTCAGGTTGGGTGCCGTTGGTGTCGAGCTTGGTCTTGAAACCGGCCTCATGGATCGTTTTGAGGAGGGCCGGCAGACCCCGGTGTATGGTGGGCTCACCACCCGTGATGCAGATACCGTCAACCGAGTCTTTGAGCGGCTGGAGCCGTTGAAGTATCGCCTCCAGCGAAACGGTTTCCAGGGTGTCCGGCTTTAAGACAAGCTGGTGCTTGTGACAGTATGGGCACCTCAGGTTACAATAGGGCAAAAAGAGGACGGCACAAATGTGACCTGTCCAATCGAGGAGTGAGGTTTCGATAAAGCCCTTTATGGGGGGAAGCTTGGCATCAACCAGCTCCCTGATCAGCGGCGAGGTGAGCATTGTTTAAGAGGCTTTTAGCTACAACATATTGTGTCTGTCAACAAAAAAAATCAATTTGTTGTATACTTCATCATAATATGTTGTTCTGCGGCCTCGTGTTATTATTCACAGGGAAGGTAAAAAGTTTGGTAACCGTTCGCGGGTTCAGGGTTCAGAGGTTCAAAGAATGACAGGAATGTGGGGGACGTTGTTGAATTTGTTTAATAACTATGGGATAATGAATGATAAGTCAACAAATTCAACAACGTCCCCAAAGGTGCCCCGATCTGATAGAGGGAAACGGTTTGTTGAGAGCTGAACTGTTACGTTTTTTCGAGTTCGGCGATCTTAGCTTCCAACTGCTTCAGGTAAGCCTTTAAATCCTCGGCCTCCCGATGAAGTCCGGTAATTTCAACCTTGGGATCCAGAGCCTCTGTCTGCCAATAGGGACTCCATGGCCTCCCGTAGCCGTAGCCTAAACCGAAGCCCATACCTCCAGCTCGACCGAATCTAAGGCCGCGGCCTGGTCCAAATCGGCCGTAAAAGCCACGTCCCCCAAGGCCGTAGCCTGGCCTGCGGCTGCTACCACAGTATCCGAAACCACCTCCTGTCATGGGTCCCTGCCCGACGGGACCGGTTCCATCAAAGCCTGGCATGTGAACTACCTCCTTTCGTGTATCGTAACCGTTCACAGGTTCAATGGTTCAGGGGTTCAAGGTTCACCGAGGTGGTGCATTGAAGTCAGAAGTCAGATCTCTGACCTCTGATCTCAGACCTCTGGAGCTATCTCTGAACCTATGAACGCTTACCGTGTATTATAGGGTTATTTTCCAATAGCAGTTCTTTACATGCGACCGCGGCCCCTGCCGCCGCCGCGGCCCCTACCGCCGCCACGGCCCGTGCCCTGGCCAGCAGGCGCACCGTAGCCTGAAATCGCCCTTCGATTCCGAGCGACATCCGAAGTCGGCGTAGCTTTGGCCTTGCCGCATTTTCCCAATCCTCGACCGGTCCGCGGGCCTTCGCCCTGAGGACCTGTTCTATCAAAGCGTGGCATATAAAACACCTCCTTTCCAAATTTGTAACCGTTCACGGATATTTCTTCTTGTCATTGCGAGGAGCGGAGCGACGAAGCAATCTCCGAGGCGCGAACCATGAGATTGCTTCGCTCCGCTCGCAATGACACAGGGCATGGCAGCCCCTGTGAACGGTTACCCAAATTTTAATCCCGTGAAAAACTGCCCGGTCCGTGTCTCCCCCGGCGACCCCGACCACCTCTGCCCCACCTGCCAACGCCAGGCAGGGCGTAAGAACCGCCTTGAATCCTGATCATCTTTCCCATGACCAGCGCTTCGGTCACCACCTCCCTTGCTTCGGCAAGTACCCTCCCAAAGGTCTGGCGAGACACGTTCATCCGGGCAGCAGCAGTTTCCTGATCCAGTTTTTCAAGATCGCTCAAACGAAGGGCCTCAAGCCCTTCAATAGGAACAACGACCTGTCCCAGGTCCCGAGCAGGAATTCCCTGTGGCCTGAAGGTATTTGCCATGGGTCCACCCTGTACAAAGCGAGTTTTCCTCGGTCTGGGCATAATGAATTCCTTTCATGATTGTGAGCGTGTGACCATAATATACAGCAGGATTTCACACTGTCAAGGGCTTTTTGAGCCTGGGCTCAAAATATTCGCGCCTGGGCATGAGATTTAACAGGAGGGGTCGGTGTCTTAGATTTGGCGTTTTGGTGGGCTACGATTACTCCGAAAACACTTTCTTAAGATCTACAGATTGCGGGTGGACAGCTCACACTCACGTGCAGCAAGGACTTCAAACGCATAAAGAATCCTGCGCTCCCGCTCCAGGCGTTCTTGCGAAAGCATTTCAAAGGTGATTTTCTCCAACTTTTTTAGCGCGTCCTCCCTTGAAGGAATGCTTTGGAGACCTTCACCAACGACCTTCCCTGATCTTGTTTCAAGTACCTCGGCTCCCTCACCGTTTGTCACCACAGCAAATGGCACTTCATAGTCCTTCACAAGTCTCGCCGCAGACACCGCAGGGCGTTCTCGACTTACCAGGGAACCAGGGCCAAAGATGATTATCATGAAAGCCTTATCGGCTACCCTGATCACAAAGTCCACCTTAACAGTTCCAGTCTTGCCAGCAACAACGAGTGTGATCTGTCGCCTCACATCTATTTCATCTTTGAAATATCCCTTCTTTTCCACGATAAACCGTGCAATCTTCTGCCTGGCCCTTTCGTCAAGAGTATCGACAAGGGTCTCGCTGGTTATAAAATCCTGTATTTCTCCCAGGATAACTTGCTGTGCGCACATTCTCCTTCTCCTTTAACGGGAGGGCGCATCCACTATTTGTGGGGAGTCCTAAAAATCCCCCCTGCCCCCCTTTGCAAAAGGGGGAATTAAGGAAAACAGCTCAAAGTCCCCCTTTGTCAAAGGGGGATTTAGGGGGATTTTCGAAATGGGCGCCCAAAATCAATGGTCACCCCCAAGTGCTGGATACGCCCTTAACGGGACAGAGGTTGTGGAAGTGTTGTATTAGTACATAAACGATTTCCCCGTATTTTTCAATGTGTGATCGTCTCGCATAAAATTCGCCTGGCTGCCGTTTCGTTTTATGGCCTCAAGGCCTTCAGGGTCATAGGGCTCAATGCCATATTCAGGGGCCTGGTCGGGCCCCGTCTCCCGGCAAAGAGCTACATGCCTTTCCAGCTTGGCTATGGAAAACGAGATCAGTTCTTTTAAAAAACCAAAGGCATGTCGCATTTGGTGAAACCCGTATTTCTTCATCAGGGCATATCCTCTGATGGCCTCTTCTTCGGCCTTCTTATTCGGCTTATCCTGGCTGGTTGTGCAGGCGGTCTGGATGGAGGGGATTCCCAGCCTCTTATTGACCTTTTCCAATAGGAGGTTGGCCATATTGTGTGAGACAAGGCCCAGATCCACGGCATAGTTTTTCTGGATATTAGCAATCGAGGGCAACCCTGCGTGGACGACCATGAGGCCCGGATTCACCAACTGCGTCAGGGTAATTGCGAACAGGGCTTCCGCATGGGTCAGGGTCAAGAGACCGGACATGCAATAAGGGCCAGAAAGTCCGGCCATGGGCATGGTGGAGACATAGATGGGGATGCCTTTGCGTATGCATGACAGGAAGGGATCGATCATGCTTTCGATGACATTCAACGGGCTGTTGATAATGGAAAACTGGACAGTGATGTTGCCTCTGGTCTCATGGATCTCCCTGGCCCGAGCGATGCCCTCATCGGTCACTGTGCCCACGTAGATGGGTTTGTGGCAGTTTTCGATAATGGTATCCATGACCTTAACTTCTTGATTTCTTATCAACACCCCCCTTGCCATAAATCGGGCCACATCCGCCTCATTGACGATCTTAGCTATCCTGGCAAGATGTTCAAAGGTCGGCTCCACCAGCTCACCGGTCTGATCATCATAGACAAAGGGGGCCGTTCCTCCAACACCAAAGGAATTTTCAGGGATCCAGTACTTGTCCCTTTTTGGTGCAGTGTTCAGAGCCTGCTCTACGAGCGGGCCCAGGACATGAAGATGCCCCGTGGTCTCATCAAAAGCGGCTAAACCAGTATCCTCAAAGATCTGCCTTATTTTCAAAGAAGAGCACTTTACTCCCACATCCTCCAGCACCCGGAGGGCGTCGTGGTGTATCTTGTTCAAAAAATCGTTTTTCTCAAAATCCATGTTTACTTAAACGGGTCCCACCGAACGGTCTGTTTTTCATATGAAGGTGGGAAAAGTCGCAAGAACTCGTCATAATAATAGAGCTCTTTAAAAGAAGCGAATGGCAAGCCATATGCCGCTTTTGGTCTTTGCTCTATCTCTCTGGGATCGATCTTATCGGAAATGAGCTCATCCATGACGTCATCCGTACCCACACCCATGGCGAATCTGAGTTTTTCCCGATTGGCAATCTTTTCAGGGAGCATGTCTCTAAATGCCTCTCTTAAAATAAACTTTTCGACCTGCTTTTCACCATAAATCTTCCATTCCATAGGAATCTTTTGACTGAAGGCCACCACCTTTGCATCCAGATAAGGTGTTTGATAATCTACACTATTTGCCATCCATCCCCGATCCAGACGCCTTAGCGCCGTATTGTAAGCGATTTCCAGCAGCTTTTGCGCAAGCCGTTCTCGTTGTTCATCGCTTTTGACTTTGGGGTTTTTCAGGACCATGCGATAACCCCCGAATAACTCATCAGCACCTTCACCAACCAGGACACTATTGGTATGTTCTTTTACCATTTTAGAAACATAGTAATTGGAAATAATACCGGATATACAGTCCTCATCAAAGCTCTCCAGATACCAGACAGCGTCAGAAATGAAATCGGTGATATCTGTATCGGAAATTTTGTAGATATGGTGTTCCATGCCCAAAAACTCAGCCATCAACTTTGCGTTTTCCAGGTCCGGCCCCGGAGCTTTTTCGATGGTACCAGTGAATACATGTAAATCAGGATTAAATTCTTTGGCTATGACCGCGACAATCGAGCTATCCAGGCCGCCGCTCAAGGAGATGCCTCCTACACCATCCATTCTCTTTCTCACGGCTTCTATCAAAAGCTCTCTTAGAATACTGGCGGTTTCTCTGATGTCCTCCAATTCAGGCACCTCAGGAGTAAATGGCTGAAATTCTTTCATCCCTTTCTTCGTGCTGTACAAACACCCGGGAGCAAGCTCCTGGACATTGAATTGTACATGATCAGTTAACGCTTTCATCTCTGTGCTAAAGAAAAATACGCTATTGTCCGATCCGAAAAAGAGGGGCCTGGCGCCCATATGATCCCGGGCCAAGATTACTTCATCATTCTTTTCCACAATGGCACAAGAAAAACTTCCTTCCAGGCGTGTAAAGCAATCTCTCTCATACTTTTCATAGTATTGTCTAAAAAGCTCTATATCACTTTGGCCTTCAGACCTTTGGTTAAATAGTTCTCCATCGAAGAGTATAAACGGGGGTTGCTCAAGGGCCGTACAATATGTCCTTTGGGGAGTCAGGTTGACTTCATTTGCGCCCACCGCCCCCCTGTCATCGGTTAGCGTGCGGACAATGCTGTTATCCGGGCCTCTATGACGCATCAGTCTCAGCATTTTTCTTAATTGCTTTGTACTATCCTCGTTGATCTTCCCGTGTTGAGATATAATTCCGGCTATACTTGCCATTTCTGTGCCCTCCAAACGTTTTTCAAAGGGTTAATTAACAAATACTTTCCCCAGATTTGCTGTAGTGAGTGGGTCTTCCATATACATTCTCAAACCGTTACGTTTGATCGATTCCATTCCCCTTTCGTCATAAACTGGCATCTCCACTTCAGGGGCGTCCTCAGGGGTAACATCTTCCGCGATCTGGATCGCCTTTTCCAGTTTGGCAAAGGAGAAATCGACGAGATAACGGAGAAAGGCGAAAGGATGTCGGATCATATGAAACCCGTATTTAAGGCATAGGGCCTGACCCATTTTTGCATCAGCATAGGCCCTTTCTGTAGGGTGCTCCTCATGAGTGGTACCTGCACTCTGGAATGTGGGCAGATCCAACAGAAGATTTAAATGGGTCATGAGGAGGTTTAAGAGATTGTGACTGATCAAGCCATAATTCGGATTGTATTCGATCCTGGGGTCGGCAATGGTCGGGAATCCAGCATGAATACAGGTTACGCCCGGATTAAGTAACTGCGCAACACAGATGCCGAAGAGTACCTCAGCATGGGTCATTGCCAGGACACCGTTATAGCAAAAGGGGGCACTAATACCTGCCATAGGCATGGCCGAAATAAAGACAGGCAGCCCGGCCTTAACAACCTTTACAAAGTGCTCTGAAAAGTTTTCATTGACCTCTAAGGGAGGACGGGTAAGGCAAAACACAATCATGACATTCTTTCTTTTCTCATGGAGCTCTCTGGCCCGAGTTAGAGCAGCATCCGAGGTCACAGCAAAATAGATCGGCTTGGTGCAATACTCGGCCATTATGTTCATCTGTTCGACCTCATCCTTAAGCTTTATTCCCCTTCCCATCCCGGCCACCACCTTATTTGCCTCGGCAATCCGGGCAATTCGAACCACATGTTCCGCTGTTGGAAAAAGGCCGCCACATCTGGCCTTGTCGTCATAAACATATGGGGCGGTGCCGCCGATAAAAAAGCTGTTCATGGGAACAAAAAAGTCGGCCGGACAAGGAAGGCTTTGGAGGCAGAGATCAACCAACCCGGAAGTCGCATATGCCCGGTCTTCGTAGACAACTGCCAGCCCCTCAGCCTCAAACCTCTGAAAGACCTCATGGATCTCCGCCTGTTTACAACCTACACCAAGGTTTTCAAGGATCCATAACGCATCCTGGTGCACCTGAAGGAGCATGTTCACGGTCTGCTTGCCCAGGAGATCCTTTGATCTTTCGATTTGTTCCAGGTTCACGACTGTGCCATTACTATTTCGGATTTCGGATTTCGGATTTTGCTTCAACATCATTTCAGCGTAAATTGAACTGGTTACAAGAGTTGCTCATCGCAGGAATCTGAAATTATTTATGTGAAAATGTATAGGTTGAGCGGTTCAACGTTCACGGCATAGCCTTAAAAAGATATTTTGACAGAATGAACAGGATTTACATGATTTTTCTACCCCACCAACGGCGGGACAAATAAATATCCTGTTTATCTTGTAAATCCTGTCTAAAGTCATTTGAACCATGAACCGTGAACCTATCACTTTAGGTCCTACAATGTCTTCAACACAGCAATCGCCTCAAAGGCATCCTTGCAGTGCGTATCGGCGCCTATCCGGTTGGCAAACTCCTGGGATGTTGGCGCCCCACCGATGAACACTGTCACCGTATCGCGAAGCCCCTCGCGCTTGAGCCCGGCGATAACGTCTCCCATCACTCTCATGGTTGTAGTCAGAAGAGCTGAAAGCCCCAGGAAAGGGGCCTGGTGATCCCTTACGGCTTCTATGATTTGGTCAGTCGCCACATCAGCGCCCAGATCCACGACTTCGTAGCCTGCGCCTTTCAGCATGATTGACACAATGTTCTTGCCGATGTCGTGGAGATCGCCAGCCACGGTAGCGATAATGAACTTTCCCTTACTTTTCACGCCTGCCTTAACGAGATGGGGACTCAGGATGTCCATGGCAGCTCCCACACACTCGGCTGATGCAAGCATGTCCGGGATGAGATACGTTCCCTGATCAAATTTCTCGCCTACAACCTCCATGGCTCCGGTCAGACCATTTAAGACAATCGATTTGGGGCTAAGCCGTCGATCAATGGCCTCTTTCACCAGTTCGGTCACCCCGGGCTGCCCATCCATGCCGTCATCAAAACCCTCATCGTGAACCGCAACCCTTCCTTGTATGACATTGAACATGATCTTTTCGAGAAGTAGCTGTTCGTTCATTGCTGAGCGCTCCTCTCCAATTCCAGTCATTCCTCCAGAGTTCACCATTTTCAAAAGGGGCCTTCCCTCATTTTCGAAAGGGTCGCATATAGCGCCGACAGTGTCTGTCTTTGCCTACGAGCACCTCGGCAGTCTTGACGGCGCCCATCAAGGCCTTATCCAGGGGGTCCATGATAGCTGCATCCAGGCCAGCGTAAATGGCCATGTGCAAAAAGGCTGCGTTGAGTGCGGTTCGGCCAGGCAGGCCATATGAGACATTGGAAAGGCCCATGACGGTTTTGACGGCAGGGAATTGCTTCTTGATCTCCACAATGGTATTGAGCGTCACCAAGCCCTGTTTGATGTCCGTGCTAATGGATATGACCAGCGGATCCAGGTATAATGTCTTGAGAGAGACTCCGTGCTTTTCACAAGCGGTTGCGATGCCTGCGCAGGCACGGACACGATCCTCGACGGTCCTGGGGATGCCGGCCTTATCCATTGCCAGGGCGATTAGAGGCGTGTGGTACTCGCGGGCCAAGGGTACCACCTGTTTCAGATTCCTCTCCTCTGCCTTGGTCGAATTGATAAGACCTGGTCTTCCATTTCGCGCCTTGAGTCCTGCTTCCAGCACTGCAGGATCTGCGCTGTCAATGCAAATGGGAGTCTCCACTTTCTCCTGGATCGTCTCTATGGCCCATTGCATTGAGGCAACTTCGTCCTCACGGGATCCCACGCCGGTGCCCACGTTTATGTCGATGAAGTCGGCCCCCGCAGCAGCCTGAATTCTTGCGATCTCTAAGAGTCCGACTCTATCTCGCTCCTGGATGATCGTTTTGATGTTAGCCAGAGTGGCATTGATTTTTTCTCCGATAACGATCACCGATAGTTCCTTAAAGTCTATTCCATAACAAAGGAATGCAATCCCGGGATCTCTGTTTTTATCCGTTCTCTGATGTTTGACGGAATGGTTGGTTGCCCCGGCTGATCCAGAATCTCCTTCACTCTTTGGGCGGCCCGAGCTCGAGCGTCGTTTGCCCCGGCGGCCTGCCATTTCGCCCGTTCTTCGCGATTGCTCAACTGCGGGATGTATTGCTCAGAGCGCATATGGCGGCGCGTGTGGCGTGCAGAGACAAAATGTCCTCCCGGCCCTGTCTTCTTGATCAAATCGAAGGCCAGCGTCTCGTCATTGACCTGGATGCCTTCCACGGCCCTCATGACCATGCCGATGATTTCATTGTCGATGACCAGCTTGTCATACGAGGCGGTCATGCAGAATTCGAGAAACCCTGCTGCGTCATGGATGAAATTGCCTCCCGCTAAAGCCACCATCAGGCTGGTGATGGCCGATTCATATCCTGCCTGAGCATCGCTCACCTTGGAATCGGACATGCCCGCTGTCGCATAACAGGGAAGCAGGTAGAATTGGGCCATTTGGGCAGCGGCGGCGTTCATCAATCCCATCTCCACAGCCCCCGAGAGGTACTTCATGTCGCGAAGGTCCGTGATGGAAGAGATGCAGCCATACAGGGTGGGGGTGCCAGGGCTGGTCAGTTGGGCCAGCATGACGCCGGCCAGGGTGTCCACGTTTTGCACTACGAGGTTCCCAGCCAGGGTAATGGGGGCTGTCGCGCCGCAAAGGGGTTCTGCTGGCACCACCACCGGGATACGGTTGCGAGCTGCCTCCATGGTGAGTTGGGCATAGCTTTCATCCAGTTTGAAGGGACTGATGGGACAAGTCACCATGGAGATAAAAGGCCGTTTCCTCAGTTTCTGGGGAGAGCCCGCAATGATTTCCGCCATCTTAATGACGCTTCTGACTCCTTTCATTGTATAGACCCCGCCCATCACGTGTTTTCGCGTGCGATTCAAGGCGGCACCAAAGCGATTTACATCCACATCTTCCACAGGGAGATCATTGGGGTACACGTTGAGCATGTAAAAATGGATGTTATCGAGGGCATCCACCACGCGGGCCATGTTCACAACGTCTTCAAGTGTTGCCCTCCGCGAATCCCGACTTGCCGGATCCTGTACATTCAAGGCGGTGCCTCCCGTGCCCAGATAGACCTTGTTTCCCCCAATCTCACAATCTAATTCACCGTTTTCTGCCCGGCCACAAAGATGAATAATAGAGGGTGCTTTATGAATTAATTCCTCCACCAGGCCCTGAGGAACCTTGACTATCCCGCTGGTCTCATTTACTTCCGCACCTGCACACCGGAAGAGATCCCTCGCTGCTGGAAAGCTCACCTGCACACCAACCTCGGCAAAAACCCTGAGACTGGTTTCGTGTATTTTTTTAATGTCTCGGTTGCCTAAAGGCTTGTATTGGCCACCGGGCAAACCTTTTCTTACCTTCATTGTCTGTCCTTCTTCCTAAATCCTTCTCGCAATGCAATCTTTCTTGTTACAGTCCTGGCAGGGATTGTAAGGGGGGAAGGCGTGGGGATTCACGGTGTGGAATAATCCGAAGATACCTGAAATCGATTTGCGTGGCTGCATGAGGCAAGAATCAAGCAGCTCAACCCCTGTAAACTCTGAACCGAACAAACCGAAGAGCTTTTTCTGCTCAGTCACGGGCCAATCGCAATAACCTGGACTAAAACGGAGGGTGACCGACTTTTTCTCTTCAGCAAATTTGGCTCCATTGCGTTGGTGAAACTGTTCAACCATATTCTCGACGGCTACAGAGCCCATGGCATCCAGGACATAGGCCTCGGAGAGGCAATTTGCGGCCATGAGCGCAATAATCTGATCTTCAATGACACTTCCAACAGTGGCTACAAAGCAGACGATTTCATCCGAATCCTTAAGCGCTTGTGAAAGTTTTAGGCTTTTAAAAGTTGTGCTCCCCTGGAGGGAAACAAATCCTCTGCCAACGTTAGCAATTTTTTCAATTCGATAGTGCAAGCGAGGTTCAAGCAGCGTGCTTAGTCTATCCTTGCAGCTTTCTATTTTTGCGGTGAGCGAACAAGAAAAGCTCTCACGTCCCGCACCACCGAAAAGTCTGGACAATTTATATTCTTCCAGGCGTGGATTGATTATCATCGGTCCCATCGTTTACCCCCACATTAGTTAGCTTCGTTCACAATCAGAGACAATTGGAATAATGGAATTTTGGAATAGAGGATGCGGCAGAGTCGTTGCGTCCCGCAATTCGTAGATACGCCCGTTGGGAGCTTCAAATGTGTCCTTATATTGTTCTTATTAAGATAAATTATGTTAATATGGTACTAAATCAAAATATTTGAGTTGAAACTGTATACCAGACGAATTCTGCTTTGTCAAGCCGCAAGCGTGATCGGAGGTCAGAGGTCAGAAGTCAGAAGTCAGAAGTCAGAGGTCAGAGATCAGAACTCTGACCTCTATTTTTTTAACTGAACGGTGAACTCCCTGGCCCAGACCTGACTTTCCATTGGTCAATTATTGAGACTCATATTTGTGAATCTGACATGGGTCCTAATATGATCTTATAAGTCGCGCCAGGGCGGGCTGAACCTGTAAACGGTTAGAAAAGGGGTAAGCGTTCACGGGGCATTTCCTAGCATGTCATTGCGAGCGGAGCGAAGCAATCTCATAATTCCTCATACAAATTCAGCCATTTCCTATTTGTGCTGTTAATCAGGTCAATTTTCTTTTGCCTTGAGCCAACCTTTATCTGTTTCTCTCTCAAAATGGCATTTTCGGGGTCCTGAAACACCTCATAATAAACGAGCTTTGTAATGTTATATTTTTTCGTGAATCCGTTTACCAGCTTCTCTTTGTGTTGGTACACTCTCCTCTTGAGATCATTAGTTATTCCTGTGTAGAGAACCTTATTATGCTTGTTGGTCATTATATAGACGTAGTATTGCCTGTCCATTTCCACCTTCCATGAGATTGCTTCGCTCCGCTCGCAATGACAGAGGACATGTTGAGCCCCGTGAACGGTTACATAAAGGGGAAGCTTTGCGTGCCGCGGGTAGGATGTCCGATGGGGCTACTCGACTGGCAAGTCTTGAACTTCAAGCATGTAGGTGAGCTTTGTGAGGGCCCGAACGATTTCCTCTATTTCGCCTTCGGGCAGCCTTTTAAGTCCATCTATGATCTTCTGTTGGATAGGGGGCGGGGCGTGATCGGCAAGCCTTTTCCCTGTCTCTGTCAACTCGATAGTGATCACGCGGCGATCCGGAGAGTTTCTCACCCTTGTCACGAGCCCTTTTTGTTCCAGACGGTCAATGATGCCCGTCACCGTGCTGGACTTCACCATAATGTACCTGGCGATCTGCGAGGGAGGCAAGGGACCGTTTTCATAAAGGGCAAGGAGGCAGTTGAGCTGGGGGGCGCTCACTTGATACTTTTTGTTCAGTTCCTTGGTGTAGAGTTCTCCCGCCTGCATGAGCCTGCGGATCTGGTAGATGATCTCCTTGACCGGGGCCTGAGGGGCCTTGGAGTCCATCTCTCGATGTGGTGTTTGGACATGATTTGACATGGCGCTCTGTCGCTTGTAAATAAGCTTTGAATTGGAATATTCCATCAACTAAAATTAATTTAGCACGAATAGACCTGCGGGGCAATATAATTTTTCCAGCTGTGCGGTTAGTAAATTCGTGGTCTTGGGAGTGTCGTCAAAATCCCCCCTAACCCCCCTTTAGAAAAGGGGGATTTAGGGGGATTTTCAAGTAACCGCGCAGGTGGCAATTTTTGAGTCTGGTGCTCGGGGAACTGGCTGAGGTGAACCTTCATGTTGGAAGCTTATCAATTTGTAAGCCGGCATCCTGAAATGCTGGCAAAGTGGGCCGTTGATCACCTGTGGATAAGTCTTGTTGCTATTGGAATAGGAGCTGTCCTCGGCATAACGTTAGGGGTCTTTATAACAGCAAAAGGGAGAGAGCCGATGGCAGAGGTTGTGCTCTATTTTGCCGAGATCATGATGACTGTCCCCAGTCTGGCCTTCTTTGGACTCCTTATGCTCCTTCTTAGCCACATAGGATTGAGTGCCATTGGTTTCCTGCCAGCCGTCATCACTCTGATTCTTTACGGCCAGCTACCCATCTTACGCAATACTTGCACTGCGATCCGCCAGGTTGATCCAGCCCTGATCGAGGCTGGCAGGGGGATGGGAATGAGCCAAAGGCAACTCCTTTTCAAGATCAAGCTCCCTCTTGCTCTGCCTGTCATTATGGCTGGGTTGAGGAATGCCATGGTGCTCATTATCGGCATTACCGCAATTGCAGCTTTGATCGGCGCCGGAGGGCTTGGAGTGCCCATATTTCGGGGATTAAGAAACGCTCGAATGGATTTGATCATTATAGGAGGGGTGTCAGTCTCTATTTTGGCTTTGCTGGTCGACGGTCTCATGGCCATGTTGGAGCGGTGGATCACACCCAGGGGCTTGAGGGGCTAATGAGAAAATGATCAGGCTGGAGCGAGTGACCAAAATCTATTCCGACGGCACAGAGGCAGTAAGGGAGGTGAGCCTTGAGGTCGAGCGGGGCGAGCTGTGCGTGCTCTTAGGGCCATCAGGATGTGGCAAGACCACAACAATGAAGATAATCAACCGACTAATCTGTGCAACCAGCGGGAAAATATATATTGATGGAATGGAGAATACCAGCATAAATGAGAACGAACTTCGAAGAAACATAGGCTATGCCATTCAGGATATAGGACTTTTTCCTCACATGACTGTAGGTGAGAACATAGGGACAGTTCCGGCGCTAAAAGGCTGGCCGAAAGCGAGGCGCAGAAAGCGGGCAAAGGAGTTGCTTGAGCTTTTGAGAATGAACCCTGTTGATTTTATAGACAAGTATCCCCGTGAGCTTTCTGGTGGCCAGCGCCAGCGGGTAGGAGTGGCCCGAGCATTGGGAGGGGATCCCCCTATTCTGTTAATGGATGAGCCTTTTGGCGCCATTGATCCGATAACCCGGGTGGACTTGCAGAATGAGTTTTTGAAGATACAGCAGGAGTTACAGAAGACCATTATATTTGTGACCCATGATATATATGAAGCGATTAAGATGGGAGACAAGATAGCCCTGATGAAAGAAGGGCGCATAGTGCAATATGCCCCGCCTGCAGATCTACTTTACAGGCCCAGGGATGAGTTTGTAGCAGGTTTTGTTGGTGCTGATCGGGGCCTTAAAGGTTTGCAGTTGATCCGCACAAAGGAGGTTATGTGGAGGTCACCGCCTACGACAAAACCGGACGAGGAAGTAATGGCTGCTCGAGAGCGGATGGAGCGAGAGGGAATCGATTGGCTGGCGGTAGTTGACGATGAGGGAAGGTTTACAGGATGGGTGCTCTCCTCACATTTGGAAGAGGGCCGGAAGGTAAAAGATATCATGAGTACCTCGGCAATCACCGCCACCAGAAATGCTGTGCTGAGTGAAGCCCTTTCCCTCATGTTGACCAGCGGGCCAAATGTACTGGCTATAGTAGATCGGTCTAACAGGTTAGAAGGAGTCTTAACGCTTCAAGCAATCCAGAATGCGCTAAGGGAAGCTGCTCAAAAGGAAGAATCTCAATGAGACATCAGGTGATTTTGGTTAGCCTTCTTACACTTCTTATCGGAGCGACCATTTGGATTACCAGCCTGGGCAAGGTAGGGATATACAGCACCTTCACTTACGCTGATTTGGTCTGGAGTGCATGGGCTCATTTCAAGATGGTATTCATAGCAGTCATTATAGCCACTGCCATCGGCGTGCCCCTGGGAATCCTGGTCACTCGACCAGGCCTTGAGAAGCTCGCACTGCCTGTCATCGCCGGAGCAAGCGTAGGGCAAACGATACCCAGTCTGGCTGTCATTGCTATAATGGCCCCACTCTTAGGTTTTGGCCTTCGGTCAGCAATTGTGGCCTTGGTCATCTATGGACTCCTTCCCATCCTACGCAATTCCTATACGAGTATTAAAACGATTGATCCTGCGGTCATAGAAGCTGCTAAGGGAATGGGGCTGACCAGAGCGCAAATTGCTTGCAAAATAGAACTCCCCCTGGCAAGGCCAGTCATAATGGCCGGCATCAGAATCTCCACTGTTATCACTGTAGGGACTGCAGAACTCGCTGTTCTTGTCGGTGGCGGAGGTCTGGGCAAAATCACCTTAACAGGCGTATTCGCCCGTGAAGCTTTAATCATCCTGCAGGGAGCGGCGCCCACTGCAGCCATGGCCATTGCCCTGGGCTTTCTTTTAGAACGAGTGGAGCGGTGGACGACCCCGCGAGGGCTGAAAGGGGCATAGCGCATAGCGCAAAGCGCATAGCGCTAAGCCATCTGGTCTCTGTTTTATGCGCTATGCGCCATACGCTATGCGCCATGCGCTATGCTCTATGCGAACACTGAGGAGGTAGAAAGATGCGCAGGCTAAATATCAATATCGTCGTCGGGGTTTTGGTATTTGCATTAATGATCGGGGCTGTACACGCCCATGCGGCCGAAAAGGAAGTAACGGTGGGAAATAAGAATTTTACAGAACAGTACGTTGTCGGTCAATTAATCAAGCAGTTGTTGGAGCATAGCGGATTCAAGGTTGACCTGAGATCGGATCTCACCTCCATGGCCCTTAGAGCCGGAATGGAATCCGGCGACATTGATATCTGTGCTGACTATACAGGGACAGCCTGGATGGTTCACCTTAAGCGCAAGTATATGCAGGGCACTAATAACAACGAGCTTTATCAGCTTGTAAAAGCAGAAGACAAGAGCAATCATTTCATCTGGTTATATCCGATATGGAACAACAACGCCTATGCTATGGCATCCCGGCCTGAGTTCGCCAAGAAACACAATGTGACAACGCTATCCGATCTGGCAGGGGTTTACCGAAAGAGGAGAGGAAAGATTAAAACCTTTGTCGATTTCGAATTCTCAGTCCGCCCGGACGGGCTGTCTGCTCTTGAGAAGTTCTACGACTTCAAAATGGCCAAGAGCACGCTCAAAACCGGAACCCCTGGAACTTCGCTGATCGCTTTAAAACGAGGAAAGACCCATGTCGCAATGGTCTTCGGTACCGACGCTTCCATCGCCAAATATGGCTGGCACACGTACATAGACGACAAGTCTTTCTTCCCACCCTATGACCTGACTCCTTATGTTCGTAAAAAAGTCCTCAATAAATATCCGGAGATCGCAGATATTCTGAAGAAGCTGGTTGCTACGTTTCCCGGAGGAGGCAAACTGCCCACTCCTGAGATCGTGGCCGAGTGCCGGAAAGCCTGGCAGGAGCTAAATGCTGCGGTGGATATTGAGAAGATGGAACCAACCGAAGTCGCCTATAAATATCTCAGGGAACATCGATTGATCGATTCGAACCTAAAGTGATCGGTTCAAGGTTCAGGGTTCAAATGACTTTAGACAGGATTTACAAGATAAACAGGATATTTATTTGCCCCGCCGTTGGCGGGGTAGAAAAATCATGTAAATCCTGTTCAT
>JAGMBW010000138.1 GCA_023129535.1 Desulfobacterales bacterium | reverse complement strand
ATGGGATATATTGAATACCGGTGTGACGTGTGGACACGGAGAGCGAATAGTGTCCATGAGTTGTAAGTGTTCGTTATGTTTAAGATGTGGCAAGGTATATGTAGATGATTGGGTAAGTCAGGTAAGCAAGATGCTGCATGAAGGATTGATCTATCGGCATATTGTATTGACAGTGCCTGAGATTTCAAGGAAGACGTTTTATAATCATCCAGAAGAGTTATTGGGACCACTAATGAAATGTGGAGTAAAGTGTTTGGATGATTTTTTTAGCTGTGTGAGTAGGAAGCAATTAAAGGGGGGATACATAGTAGTATTACAGACCCATGGGAGGAACGGGCAATATAACCCGCATCTTCATATTATAGCTACCAGTGGAGGGCTGGACCAGAAGACCGGGAAGTGGGTTCATTTGGGCTACTTACCCTATCCTATGCTGCACAAGAAGTGGCAGTGGTATTTGCTTGAGATGTTAAGAGAGCAGGTGGATACAGAAGAGATCGAGCAGTTAGTGGATTATTGTTATAAGAAGTATCCGAAAGGGTTTGTAGCCAATGTTCAAAAGGGAGATGTTCCTGGCCGGTATGAGAGTTTAGCCAAATACTTGGCTAAATATGTAGTGAGTCCGCCGATTTCGGTAAGAAGAATAGATGCTTATGATGGGCAGAGTGTAACCTATCATTATCGGTCCCATAAGACAGGCAGGGTAGATAAAGAGACGGTGGATGTATATACGTTTATAGGCAGAATGATCCAGCATGTTCTACCCAAAGGGTTTAAAAGGATTAGATATTATGGTGTTATGGTGTCCAAGCGACTAAGACCTTTGAAAAGATCAAGGCAATTATTCAAGAAGCTTTGGCCAAGGTAAAGGGAGTAGTCAAGGGTACAATAAAGATTATTGCTCTGAAGGGCTATCGAGAGAGATATCAGGAGAGTACTGGGAAAGATCCCTTAATCTGTTCCCATTGTGGAGGAGAGATGAGTGTCTGGAAAATATGGCACCCCGACTATGGGGTTATTTATGATGAGCTTGAAGAGATCAAGCGAGGCAAATATGAGTCGAAAGAGCAAAAGGCCATTGCTGATGAAGGCAATGGAAGAACCATTCGGCCCACCTCCGAAAGAGTACAATTACCGCTGTTCGGTCTGTGGAGCGGAGCTTCTTGTTAATGAAGCGATCATTGATGCCGGGATCGCACTGGCCAGATTCAATAATGAGTATTATGAGGGATATATGCCTAAAGTCGGTTGTCCAGTATGTAATGGTTATACCATGGAGTGTATAGACGAAGCGTGAAGGTCCGCCCGAAGGGCGTTAAGTTCACATTGGGATGGTTCGAGGGATGGATGGACAAAAACATTATGATTTGGATGACTGGATGAATGGATAGTAGATGTTGTGAGGCTGGAAGTTGTCGAGGAAGACTTTGCAAGAGGTAATATAACTGACCATAAAAAGCTTATCGTTGTCGAGGGCAAAAATGGAAATTCACGAACTTATTATTGAGATGAAATTGCTTGAACGTCGCTTGACCCTTTATGAAGAGAAGTATGGCGTTCTCAGCGAAGACTTTTACACCGCCCTTATGTCGGGTGAGTTGGCACGCTATGACACTTACGACGAGACCCGTGCCGATTTCAGCCGGTGGAAGGGGATTTATGAGACGTGGCTGCGCCGCAAAGAAGCCTACACCAAGCATATTGGTCAACGTAAGTTGTCTGAAACTCTCCGTGTTCAGCCTGCTTATTGAAGATGACTGATACTTCGCTGAACTCGCTGACCGATTACAGCCGCTTTGTAGCAGAATTGCTCCATCGTCCCACTGTAGTACGTTCCACAGTGACGGTTTGGTCTGACAGTCCATACACAGGCATTGCCGAAGGAGAAGTGTTCTTCTCAAATGGCATCCGGCTACGACTCAGAGAGGAACTGGATTTCGATGCAGGCCTGATCACATCGTATGGCTACGAAGTCTATCGGGGGGCGGAGCGACTGTATTGGTACGACGACTTTCCGCATCCGAACGACCCTAACTTGGTATCAACATTCCCACATCACAAGCATGTGCCCCCAGACATGAAACATAATCGTATTTCTACGCCGGAGATCAGTTTCAATCGACCTAATTTTCCTGTGCTTATTCAAGAGATTGAAGAGAAATGAGCTGCACGGTAAGCCTCACATTCGATAGATGGTAGATAGGTCGTTGTGACAACCGAAAAATGACCCACCGTGATAACGTAAAATTGACCCACCCCTGGTTGAGGTTTCTTCTCCGGTGTGAGTAATGAGGGATGTTGCTGGCTTTTTGACTTATTGGTGGAGATGAATAACAGCAAGATATTTATAACTGGTGGCTCTGGTTTTATCGGATACTACTTGTCCGCCTGCGGCGGAATAAAGAAACGACCATTTACTATTTATGGCCTGGTTGAACCAGAATTCAGGCATTCTGCAAGTTATGTAAAAGGAGATGTGCGTGACCGGGAAGCCTTAAGAAGATTTCTCAAGGGGCATGACATAGTTTTTCACCTGGCTGCGAAACACCATGACTTTGGCATAAGCCGTTCTGAATATATGGACACAAATGAAGGGGGTGCCATTTCACTGGTAAGGGCAGCAGAGGAGACAGAGGTTAAAAAGATTGTTTTCCTAAGCAGTGTGGCTGTATATGGGGATCGAGACGAACCTACCACCGAAGATACGCCTCTTGAGCCAACCAACCCATATGGCGAATCAAAGCTCGCTGCTGCGCGTGTATTTTTAGATTGGGCAAATAAGCGCCCTGATAGATGCCTGATCATCATCCGGCCCACAGTCGTCTTTGGCCCCCGCAACCGGGCTAATATGTATAACCTGATTTGAAGTTAGCTCCGCTTCGCTCCGCAATTGGTCGAGTGGTCGAGTGGTTGATTAGTCGAGTAGTTCAAGGGTCTTACAACTCGACGACTCGACTATTTAACTACTCGGCTAAAGTCGTAGGAATTTCAACAGGTTGTAGAAATTCCGAGACGTACAATTATGCTGATTCTCCGCACCTTACCACCAGGGAACTTACCAGGATAATATTTGATGCTCTGGGGAAGAGGCAACCACGGCTTAGGATTCCGCTACCTGTAGCCCTTTTAATCCACAGATTACGCAGATTACACGGATTACACTTTACACTAAGTACTTATCACGCTTGCGAAATCTCCTGGGTTTAATCCCCCGAAGCTTGCTTCGTTCAGATCATAGTTGGGTTTTGATACCTCGTAGCTTGCTGCGAGGTAGTTCATTTCGGACAACCGTTTGATTTGGCAATTCGTCTAACCGGAAAGAACCTTCCAATATCAACATCCCGCATCAAAAAATTCTGTACCAGCACTCATCATAAAGTCGATAAGATTCGGAAATAAAGAGGGATGATTAGGATGATTAGGATGATTAGGATGGATGGATGAGCCCATTCGGGGATGAATGGATGATTATGGGCAGGCGGGATCGAAATAAGGCGCGAGTCCTGGAGGACTTGGGCCTTTCTTTTTTTGTGAGCTTTCGGCAAGTGTGCATGAAAAATGGAGAAAAAGGTCCAAAAGTTTGACAACTTAAACGTTTTAGTATAGAAAAATCGTAGTATCGTTCAATGTAATCCAAGGGGCGGAGCTGTGTTTGCGGTGTGGGCATAGTGTGCGGCGGGCACAGGGGTCAGATATGAACAAAAGGAGCCAGAGCCTATGACGGAAAAAGCGGTCAACCCGCATGATAGATTCTTCAAGGAGTAGGAGGTGGCACGGGATTTTCTGACCTACTACCTTCCTGCGGACATTGTGGAGCTGCTGGATATTGATACCCTGGAGCTGAGCAAGGATTCGTTTGTTGATAAGGAGTTGAGCGAGTATTTTTCCGATCTTCTGTATAAGGTGGAGTTGCGTGATGGCAGGGCGATTTACGTGTATGTTTTGTTGGAGCACAAGAGTTATCCTGAACCATTGATTGCTTTTGACCTGCTGCGGTACATGGTGGAGATATGGAATCTGTTGCTTAAACAAGCAAAGGCGGGAAAGAAGCTGCCTATGATCATCCCGGTGGTACTATACCACGGAAGACCGAGGTGGCATATTGCGCAGGATTTTCGGAGCCTTATTGCCGATGATGGTAAGCTGGAAAGGTATTTGCCGGATTTTCATTATGAACTTTGTGACTTATCCGATTTCGAGGATGAGGAGATCAAAGGCGCTGTTGTCCTGCGGGTAGCGATGTTAGTCTTCAAGTATATTTTCCGAGATGAGCTGTCGGATCGGCTGCCGGCAATATTGGGATTGCTGCGAGAATTGACGGACAAGCGCAGTGGGTTGGAGTACCTGGAGACGGTGTTGCGTTACCTATCTTCTGGTACGGATAAGGTGGATAAAGATGACTTACGGCAGGCCGCAGAGGCGGCATTGCCGGAGATAGGAGGAAAAGTTATGTCGACCATAGCAGAGACATGGGTTGAAGAGGGGATGCAGAAAGGCTTGCAGAAAGGCTTGCAGCAAGGGATGCAGCAAGGGATGCAGCAAGGGATAATTCAAAAGGCTCAAGAGGATGCCATCGATATCCTGGAGGCTCGCTTTAATGTGGTCCCTCGATCGATTGTGGAGATGATCAATGGCATAGATGATCGATCTGTTCTCAAGATACTCCACAAGCAGGCGGTAATAGTTGGTTCTCTGGAGGAATTTAAGCACGTTCTGGAGAAGGCGATGTCTTAGATCCGCAGATTACACAGATTACGCAGAAATGGTCCGCACCCCAGTGAAATACGCTTCGCTGTCATTGCCATGAATTTCACGGGGTAAACCCCAGAGGAATAGCCTTCGCCCCGATGAAGTAGAATGCGGACTTCATGGGGTAAAGATTCCACCCCGGTACCATCTGCAAGAGCTACCTCAGTACCAGGAAAAAAAGAGGGGTCACCCATTAAAGGGCTTGTCAAGAGAAAAAACACCTCTCCTGTGAAAAAAATGTCCCCATTTTTTTCCTTGTCGTCAACACCCCCCCCCGATTAGCGAGAGTCATTTTCGCCTGCCCGCTCCGCGCCCGTTTCTTCTGTCTCTTTGGCTTTGGGGCAACCCGTTTGTGCTACTCCGCACCTATACGGCCTGCCGATCCGCACCAGTCACCCATCAGGATCAAGGCCTTTGTGCTTTATACGTAATGCCTAAAACACGGCCCCTGGTCCGCCCCGCTTGTACGGACCCCAGAAAATCGTCGGTACCATGCCGTGTCCAATTGAATGTATTACAGATCTTATGGTTTTTAACCAACCCCTTTGTGGCTCACGACATAGGCGAATCAGGCAAAACAAATGACTACCGCTCGAAGCAGCGTTTCTTATATTATATGGGTGCAGCAGCTACCAATCAGGTCTTGTGGATTAATACCAACCCCAATACCGGCTCACTACCGCACCCAAACTCATTAACCGAAAACCTTGCTTACATCATAGGGTATCTGATCACGCATGACGTAATACGATGCCCTGGATATCTTGTTAGCCAGTGCCTTGATAGCAACTATTCCATTAGTCTTAGCCTTTTTGCGTTGATAGAACCTTTGCGCTCTTGGACAGAATCTCATGGCAAAGTTTGCTGCTTCTACGTATGCCCATGATAGGTATTTGTTGCCGTTCTTTCTGTTGTTCTCATCCTTTTTCTTGCCGTTGGAAAGCCTCTCGCTTCTTACACACCGACAGTAAGATGAGTAGTTTCCAACCTTTGCAAAACGTCTTATGTCTCCTACTTCCAACATGATAGTTAATGCCAATATATTCCCGATCCCAGGAATAGTCAGCAATAACTTGAATTCCTTGCGTAGCCTAATTTGAGACATTACTTCCTTTTCTATCCTTTTGAGTATTTTTGTCAAATGACTAATGGTTTCCACATTGCTCTTAGCTATCAACACCAAATGTGGTGAGTCAAACAAGTTATTGGCATCTGCTTCCGTCAATTTCTTGATGGCATTGACTGACATCCGAGTCCCGAGATTTCTAGTTATCGTGCTTTGAAGGCTTAAAATATGAGCTGTGCTGTGCTTTACAAATAATAGCCTTCTGCGCAGTAAATCCCTTAGAGGCCTCTCTTCTTTTGGATAGATATATCCCTCAGCTAATATGTTCAAACGCCGCATATGGGCCAACCAAAATGAGTCCGATTCGTCATCAGTATGTTTCAATCCTTCGTATTGTTTTATCGCCGCAGGGTTGGCCAAATGCACTTTGTATCCATCCTCCTGCAACCCATCTACCAACCAATACCAGTTGTATGTCGATTCTACCACCACCCCAACAAGGTCCTTCTTGAATGGTGCTAGTGCTGACAAAATCGTATCCAGGTCGTTTGGCAACCTCTTTTTGTACAACCTGCGATCTCGTCCATCGATAACACCGATGAAACTATTGCTTGAATGTAAATCAATTCCAGTGTACACTTCCATCTGACACCTCCTGTTGATTGAGTTTAGGGAAATCTTTCCATCGGTATATCATATTTCCGATGGAAAAGGAGGTGTTATTTCTCAATCTATTGAGCCAGTTACGAATGATTGTTCTTTTACAACTCTCCAGGCTGTAGTGACATTTAGCGAAGTGGTCCGCAGGAAAATGTCACGCTTGACGAGTAGACCGTTATGCACCCATAAACCAAAGCACTCGACATTCATTCTGCCCCAGCTCAATGCTAAGCCCTTTATATGATTATCACATCTCAAATACTGCCAGCCTTGCTCCTGACGGGACGTTGGTGTTTTGTTGGGAGTCGAAGCCTGACAATCGTAAGGAGTCTTTAAGCCAATTCTAAACAAGGGGGTTTGCGATGAAAAAATGTATTTTTTTGATTCCTCTCCTACTAATCTTGATTGGTTATCAAGGAGAAGCATTTGGGTATACCATTCTTTATCCTGGCGATTCAGATTATCCAACCGCAGTCCCTTTGGGTGGGCCACCGACTATTCTCGATCCGGGAGATGACTATTATGTTTCATGGTGGTCAGGCTCTATGTTTGGAAGCCCCGTCATTGTGCCAGATGGCACCACAATTGAAAACTCCAATTTCGGGCATAGTGAGAATCCTCCTTTCAGCGCTACTATAATTGGTGAGAACCTCACTATTCGTGGAAGTAATTTGGCGGGTGTATTTATCCATCCATCGTGGACGATTTTCGACTGTAATACTGCTCAAGTTTTGAGGGAGTATACTGATACAGATTATTATTTACTTGGAAATTACAATCCACACGAAGACTTTGGAGATGGGGGTTTTTATGCTACTGATGCTTATTTTGCCTATTTAGGCGGAACTCTTCCACCTCCCCCTTCCCCCGTCCCCGAACCCTCAACCATGCTCCTTATGGTTTCTGGCTTAATCGGTCTTGCAGGTTTCAGTAAGACGTTACAGAACCTTACGAAATACCGAATCATTTCACTCGATTCAGCAGGTAGACAGTCCAATGAAACTGCTCAACTCCGTAGATTGGCTTAAAGAGTGGATTTCAGCGGACCCTTCTATAGGTCCAGCGGACAAACGTATTATCCACTTATTGCTTCTTGACGAGGACATTCGATCTGTCCATATCG
>JAGMBW010000137.1 GCA_023129535.1 Desulfobacterales bacterium | reverse complement strand
TGTCCGGTATTATATCTGCCGGTTGCTGAAAAACACTTTTTAAAAAGGCACGGCCTTCGTCATTATTGCGGGCAAAGAAGGGCGCTATAAGATTAAGCAAGCAGGTCTCGGCACGATAGCAAATCATTTTAACCCCATCAGTAAACATTTTACGCTCAGTTTCAAGACGAACAATTTCGTGCTGAGCCAGTAAATGTTTTACAGCTATTTTATCAGGTATTTGTTTCAGGTCGATTTTTAATTGTTCGATTTCTTTTTCAAGTTTGACTACCTTCTTCTTATAATCAGAATTTGCAATATTAAAGCCCCTCATGGTAGGATGGCGCGTTTCATCATTTTGAAAAGCTTTGTCCCCATACTCTTTTTTTAGCTTCTCAACTTCCCGTTTGAATCTTTTTATCAGTTTCCTTTTTTCTTTTTTTTCGGGATTCGGCACCAAGCGCTCTACATCAGCAGGCTCAACGTCATTTGTTACAAGATGATCAAGTGCATATTCCTCACGCATATAACGGAAAAAGTTTTCCTGGTTCCATCGGAAAAACATTCGTCGCGCAACCTGTTCACAATTAAGGTCCTGCCGGGTGGTTGTTATCGATGTCTGATGTCCATCGTCACACAGTCGCCTGACCTCTCGTAGCCAGAAATTCTTATTTATTTTAATGCTGCGTTCTCCGAGTAAATACTTTACAGCTTTACCTCGGACATGGCTTTCAACTTCAATAAAACAATCTTCAGGCCATGGATCATAGTTGCCCTTACGATAAGTGATGACATCAATATCTGCTTTAAACCATCTCTCAAAAGATTTGGGGCTCCACCCTTCACGATCGAAAACCAGTGTTACTCTGTTCCCTTTTCCAGCAAGTTTTTTCAATTCCGGAATAACTTCTTTCTCGAGCATCGACAACAGGCTATCATTGGCTTCCGCTGTTACAAAAAATAATGGTTCACATTTTGCGTCATTTATCCAAAAATCAGTCGTTGCAGGCATGCAAAGACGTCTTCTGGCAACATGGGTCTTAGGCAGCTTATGCTTACGGCCATTATAGGGACGTACATGACCATCGATATATGCGAATCCGATTACATCTTTATCTTGATCAACCCATCTCTTAGATAAAAATGATATAAACTCACCGGCTTTATTGCGTAATCCCATCTCCTTCAGCTTTTTTCTCAGCGTCTTTACCTCAGGTGCGCGATCAAGGCCCAAAACAATGCCCAGTTCGCCGGGATTGCACCTTTTCAACTGTTCAGGCGTTTTGATCCTCAAAAGAGCCATAAACGATAGGGTCAGCAAAACCGACTGTAAGCCATAAAAGCCTTTATGAAGAACGCCGTATGCTTTTCTTCCGGCTTCCAAAAGGCCAACTCTTGCTAATGCCGGCAGTGCCAGCAGCACACCACCATGTCGAACCCCTTCGATGGCGCTAAAATGAGGAGTTGCCTCAATTATTTTGCCGGTGCTTGCCAGCGCACGTTCTGCTTCGCGTTTGGCAGCAATCCCGATGGCACAGTTATTATCTTCTGTTGAGCGCTCTGAAGCACTTTTAAGTTTCTGGTGTGGCTCCGGTTTCTCATCCGGTTGTTTTTTCTTTACTATCGTGCCTTTCTTTATTGCATAGCGGATACAGCCTTCAGTGATACCGGCTTGCTTTGCCGCGGCTTTTAAAGAATAGCCTTTGTTAAGAAGTGTTTGTACCTGGCGGTTAGCCGTTCCGTTAAGTTTGTATGCTTTTCGATTACTTTTTTTATCGATGATCAGGGCAGCAGGCCCATCTTGTTGATATCTGTTAAGGTTTCGATAAACAGTGGTTCTGTTAATATTTAATGCTTTGGCAAATTCGGCTGGAGTTGTTGTTGTCTGTGTGACGATAATCCCTTGAGCCAGCCGAAGTCCATACAGATCACTTTCTTGACAGGAGTAGATTGGACCTGATGCTGTAAAAAATTCAATTTTTTCATCATGACGATAAATCGCCACATGGTTGTTTATTGGTTTGGCACCCTCTGGAAGGAATGGAATATAGCTTTGAAGCACAGCAAATACCTCCTTATTTGTTGCATTCCATTTTACGCTATATTTTCACCCCTGTCAAGTAAAATCAGTTAGTTATTCGCCAGAGGTCAGGAGTTCTGAAATTCCTGAATTCCTGAATTCTACGAGTGTCCAATTTTCATGCAAACTGTACAAAAACAAACGAGAACAACTACTTAACCACTTAACGAGGTCTGAAGTTACCTTTCTTCTTATCCTGCTCAAGGATAGCGGCAATCTCTGTGCCAATACGATTCAACTCCTTGTCGCAGCAGACAACTGAGTGCTATCTGATTGTAATCACAGAATAAATTCAACACTTGCAACCCAGAAAGAGGAGTAAGGCGATAAATGAGAGGAAAAGGATCTGGGGAGGTTTTCCGCATGCAGGGGGGGCTTCGCCCCGCAGGTAGGGGAACCGTCGTGGAATCACATCACTCCAATACTCCAATACTCCATTACTCCAATACCTTTATGGGAGCATTGCTCAAAACAACCAGGGATCTTTCGATATCAAGGTGAGGAAGCCGGTATTTTCTTACGGTGAGAGTGAGGCCCTCGGCCTCAATTTTTGAACGTACGGCTTCAAGTTCGGCCTCCACTGACCTTCCCTTCATGGCAATCATGATACCTGGCGAACGGAGTAACGGAATGGCCTGTTCGAGAAATCCTTTCAGCTTTGAAACGGCCTTTGATACAATGACGTCATACGGCCGTAATTGGCCTTTACCCCCTCCCTGCCCTCCCCCTTGAAGGGGGAGGGTTTGGGTGGGGGTGGTCTGAAGCTCGGTTAGCAGTTCTTCAGCACGGATATGACGGGCTTCGATATCTTTAAGGCCGAGCGTTTTTATCATATACCTCTCGAAGCTAACCTTCTTCCTTGAGGCATCGATCAGCAAGAGGTGCAGATCTGGGCGCAAGATTTTCAGGGGAATGCCGGGAAATCCAGCTCCAGAACCGATGTCCAGGAGCCATGAGCCTGGAGGGATGAAAGGCAAGAGGGGCAGGGTATCAAGAAACTGTTTTACGGCAATCTCAACCGGATCTGTAATGGCCGTCAGATTGACGAATCGATTCCACGCCATTACTTCTTTGGCATGGATGGCAAACTGCGCGATTTGAGACCGTCCCAGGCTCACGCCCATGGCCTTTGCTCCCTCATCAAGGATGTGAGCCCATTCTGGTGACTCAAAGTCGATCTCTTTCGTCAGTTCAACGATGGTGGCGCCCCAGGCCCCGGCACTCGGCGGAGCGTCCGAAAACGAGGCCACCACGGGCAGATTCTTGAGCAAACCGCGAACCCGGTTTCTCAGAAAGCCCTTGCCTTTGCCGTGGATAATCCTTACAGAATAGATTTGGGCCGTCTGGCAGGCGTTCAGATATTCTTTCAACAAGCTGGGTATCTCTTTCGGAGCAAAGGTGTGCAGATCCAGAACATCCTCGATCGGGACCTTGACAGGTTCTTTATCATCGCTATTGTCAGGACGATTCTGCATGGATTGTGAGAATACCCTTTTTCGCCAAAAAAACAAGCCAACCACCACCACAAATGAAAAGACGGGGTCAAGATCACCAAATGGTTCTCCTCGGCGCCCATTTTTCTATTGCAGGCGGCCTGCATAAGGCTCTATTTACCGCCCATGATTACGGGTGCACCGCTTTGCAGATATTCACAAAGAATGCCAGCACCTGGAAGGAACGAATTCTGACTGACCAGGATATTGAGCATTTCGATGTTGCAAGAGAGCAGAGTGGTGTAAAGTCGGTCTGCTCGCATAGTTCCTATCTGATCAACTTAGCCTCGCCTGAAGAGAGCAAATATGAAAGGTCCATAAAGGCGCTTGAGCATGAGCTTGTACGGTCATCTCGGTTGAGCATACCCTATGTGATTATGCACCCGGGCTCCCACATGGGAACAGGAGAAGATGAGGGCTTGTCCTGTATTGCAGAGGGAATCAACAAGGTGTTTGAGGACGTTCCCGATGCCGCCTCTCATCTTCTGCTTGAGACGACAGCCGGGCAGGGGTCGAATCTGGGCTATACCTTTGAGCAACTCGCCCATATTTTTAATGGAGTTAAGGCCAAAGGGAAGATCGGGTTTTGTCTTGATACCTGCCACGTCTTTGCGGCAGGATATGACCTTCGCACGAAAAGGGCTTACCAGGAAACCATGCGGGCCTTTGACAGAGTCATAGGTCTTGACCGTCTTTGTGTAATACATGTAAATGATGCGAAAAAGGGCCTGGGGAGCCGGGTCGATCGACACGAGCACATCGGGGAGGGAGCCATTGGGATGGATGCCTTCCGCTTCATCATGAACGACCCGCGGCTAAAAGCCCTTCCCAAGATCCTGGAGACGCCTAAGGGAAAGGGGCCTGTGGACTACGATCGCTTGAATTTAGAGCGGCTGCGCGCTCTGGTCAAGGCGTGATAAATCGTGCGGATTGAAGGAGGGGCTTAAGAAATGGACATCAAGGTATTTTTAGCTACGTTTGGGATGATATTTCTTGCGGAACTGGGGGATAAGACGCAACTGGCCACGCTTTCTTTTTCTGCTGAAAGCAAATCGCGGCTTGCTGTGTTTTTGGGCTCTGCGTCCGCCCTGGTCCTGACATCTTTGTTAGCCGTTTTGCTTGGGGCCGGTCTGGGCAGGCTCATCCCTGCCAACTATGTCAAGACAGGGGCTGGGGCGCTTTTTATCCTGTTAGGGCTGTGGATGATATTTTTCTCGGGAGCAAAATAGAAAAAGAATCTCAGCCGTTCTTTCGCGCAAATTCCTCCATAAAATCCGCCAGGGCCTTAACCGCATCCAGGTTTGTGGCATTATAGATGGAGGCCCGACACCCTCCGACAGAACGGTGACCCTTGAGTCCGCCCAGGCCATGCTCAAGGGCCTGCTGCACGAATTGTTTTTCCAGATCTTCGCTGGGAAGGAGAAAGGTGACATTCATGAGAGACCGGCTCTCCTTTTCCGCCGTGCCAGTGTAGAATCCTGACTCATCAATCGCCCGATAAAGGAAGCTGGCCTTCTCCCGGTTGATTTTTTCCATTTTTTCAACTCCGCCAATGGTCTCTTCCAGCCACCTTAGGACCAGTTGAACCGTGTAAACGGCAAAACAAGGGGGAGTATTGAACATGGACTTGTGGTCCACGAAGGTCGTATACTTCAGCATTGTAGGAAGGTCCTGGGGCACACGCTCCAGCATGTCCCGGCGAATGATGATCAGGGTGACTCCCGTGGGCCCCAGGTTTTTTTGAGCCCCGGCATAGATCAAACCAAAAGGAGAAACATCAAAAGACCGGCTCATGATGTCTGAAGACATATCAGAGATAAGGGGGACCGCGCCTGTGTCAGGAAAAGATTGCCACTGAGTCCCCTTGATCGTATTGTTGGAAGTGATGTGGGCATAGGCGGCGTCCGGGCTGAAGGCAATGTCCGTGGGAATATAAGAGAAATTCTTATCTTCAGATGAGGCCACGACCTTGATCCCTCTTCCCTGAATCTTAGCCTCTTTGATCGCCTTGGTAGCCCACGTGCCAGTGTTTACATAATCGGCCGACTGGCCCTCGGGGAGCAAGTTCATAGGAACCATGCAAAACTGCAAGCTTGCTCCACCTTGAAGGAAGAGCACGTTGAAGATCTCATCGAGCTTAAGGAGCCGTCTGACACACGCTGTGGCGTCCTGTATGACCTCATCAAACCATTTTGATCGATGGCTCACTTCCGTGATAGACATGCCTGACCCTTTGAAGTTTAAAAACTCTGCCTGGATTTCCTCCAAAACGGGCAAGGGCAGAGCTGCCGGCCCCGGATTGAAGTTGTAGATTCTCCCGTTCATTTGAACCTCCTGACGGATCTTGTTGAATCAGCAATTTGCGGCCTCCCCCCAATTGCAGTATTGGAGTAATGGAATGATGTCAAGGGGAAAACCGGTGACTTGCTCAAGAGCCACTTGACAAGTCATCGATTTTGAAAGTAAGAATGGTCAATTGAAATACGTAACTCCTAACCCGGATAAACCGGAATAGTGCCTAAAGTGAACTAAAGTTGAAAGTGCCTAAAGTTAAGGAATGCGCTTTCAGCGCAACCTGTTTTTAAGACTGATCACGCCAAAGGCGTGCACATTAACTTTAGCTCACTTTAGACACTTTAGACACTTTAGTTCACTTTTTGTTGAACATGGCAAACAGATTCTGCCATAAAGAACGCGAATTTCATTCTTAACGAATTGAAGGAGAAACAAAATTGAAAGTCCTGGTAAGTGACAAGGTGGCAGAGATCGGCGTTAAGATGTTCAAAGAGGCCGGGGGTATTGACGTTGACGTGAAAGTCGGCCTCACGCCGGAGGAGTTAAAAGCCACCATACATGACTACGACGCCCTGGTCATAAGGAGCGCCACGAAGGTGACCGAGGACGTCCTCAAGGCAGCCACCCGGCTGAAAGTGATAGGGCGGGCCGGTATCGGGCTCGATAATGTGGACATCCCGGCAGCCACTAAACGAGGCATCGCAGTCATGAACACGCCCACTGGAAATGTGGTGACCACGGCTGAGCACACTGTAGCCATGATGCTTGCCCTTTCGCGGAACATCCCTCAGGGCACCGCATCCTTGAAGGCCGGGCGGTGGGAAAAGAAAAACCTCCAGGGCAGAGAGGTCTTTAACAAAACCCTGGGCGTGATTGGCTATGGTCGGATCGGGAGTATCGTGGCTGACCGGGCCCGGGGACTCAGGATGCGGGTCATTGTGCACGACCCCTATGTGAACAAAGAACTGGTGGAGCAAGCCGGTTTGGAGATGGTTTCTCTGGAAGAGCTGTACAGGCGTTCGGATTATATCACCGTTCACGTACCCAGAATGAAAGAGACCATCAACCTCATGAATAACAAAGCCTTCGACCAGATGAAGCAGGGCGTCATGATCATCAACTGCGCCAGAGGCGGTATCGTGAACGAAAAAGACCTGGCCGATGCCCTCAAATCCGGGAAAGTCGGAGGCGTTGCTTTAGATGTCTTTGAAACTGAGCCCCCGGGCCCTTCCCCTCTCTTCGAATTTGATAACGTCATTTGCACCCCGCACTTAGGGGCCTCTACGGTCGAGGCCCAGGCCAATGTGGCAGTGAATGTGGCTGAACAGATCATAAATTACCTTCAGACTGGCACGATTATCAATGCCGTCAACGTCCCATCAGTAACCGGAGAATTGCTGGCTAAACTCCAGCCTTACCTGACACTGGCCGAACGGATGGGCTGTCTCCAGGCCCAGCTTGCCAAAGGAGCTATAAAGGCGGTTACCATAAGATATCTCGGGGATTTCTTGGGCCTTGATGTGGCACCTGTCACCACGGCCGCCTTAAAGGGCTTGCTCACTCCATTCCTCAAAGATGAGGTCAATTTCGTCAATGCCCCCGTGATCGCCAAGGCACGGGGAATCAAAGTCACCGAGACGCGCAGTGTGGAAGCCGAAGATTTTGCCAATCTCATTTCGATTCAGGCAACGGGCTCTGAAGGGTCCGACACGGTTTCCGGGACCATATTTGGCAAGCACGAACCAAGGATTGTCCGGGTCAATGCCTTCAGGCTGGAAGTGGTTCCTGAAGGCCACCTTCTTTTCATCCATAATGTAGATAAGCCCGGCGCTATCGGCAGCATTGGAACGGTGCTCGGGCGACACAACATCAATATTGGCGGGATGCATGTAGGTCAGGAAAAGGATGGTGAGCGAAATGTGGTCCTGCTGGTTACGGATACGCCTGCACCAGACGGAACTCTGAAAGAGCTGCGAGCCCTTCCCTTAGTGAAATCGGTAATTCCCTTAGAGCTTTAAAAACGAGCAGACAATCTCTGTTTAGGAGTCTGTCCGAGAATACGTCTTCATGTCATTTCGACCCCTTCGCTTCTATCATTGCGAGCGAAGCGCCTGCCTGGGCGTCCCGCTTTTCGCTCCAGAACATAAAACCTTCCCTGACTTCTTGATTTCGCCAAGTAATGTTTCTGGATCTGCAGATTGAAAATCTTCTGATGAGTACCCTAATGGTTCTATTATTGACAAATACTTAGAAAATACCCTGGCAAGCCCCGCTTGAATATCCAGCATCTTCTTAGCCAAGGCCTTTGCTATTTTCGTGATTTCAGTTGTGGTATATTTTGCTTTAACCATCTGATCGTCCTCTTTGTCTGCCTTAAAATATCTTCGGCAACTTCTTTGCTGAACTCCTTTGAAAGCTTTTTAAAATTCGTGCTACCAACCCCGGTTAAATCAGACACGGCATTTAACGGGGCAGGCAGCGATCCTCTGTGTGCACTTGCTCTCACGAACATTGTAATGTCGTTTCGGCCTCGCCATGCCCCTGTTAAACTGCTCTTTTTGACCCCAAAAAGGTCGTTTTAGGTCCCTTTAAGAGCCGGATCTTGCAAGCATGTCCGGTAATATTACCTACTTGGCTTAGCACGACCCCCTTTTCCCTTCCCGGTATTGGCGAACTCCCTGGCGTCATCGACCGCCTTGATATCAAAACCCTTGTTCCAGGTGATGCCTGATAGATAGGAATTTGATTTTTCAGGGTAAAATATGACAAAAAATGGGTTGTCTGTCAAACCGAAAATCGACACCACATATTGTAGAGGCTTACTAAGAATGGCGGAAAGGTACAGGCAAAGAAAGGTCTTTGACTGAAAATTGGAAGAAATACGAGATTACGCCAACGAGATTGACGAAAAATGGCAACTTCTTGCCGATTCTTGGCGCACCAATCCTGTATCACCCGGGTGGTGTACTTAAGCTCTATTAAAGCCAGTAGTCTGTTTAAGGAATCTGTGAGCCCTGTTAAATGGATGGAATGATCGGAATGTTGATTTAGTTATCGTTGATATGAGTTAATATGGGCAACAAGATTCCATCGGTATTATTGAACAGGGTAAGTATGAGTGATCTATCGTATAATCATGAAAGGTTGGGGTTGTATGGGCGGGCGGATCGTGGTTCCTTGTGTCCCATCCTGACATTCTTCAATTCGCTCAGGAATGAACCGGATAGCCGCACCTTAGACGAGATTGCACAAATGGTGCTTGATGGCCCCAGGCAACTTAGCATTATTGAAAAGCCGTAGGGTGATGGGTCAGCCCTGTTTGTGTTTGTAAACTGTCCCGGATCGTGATAACATATTATTTATTTTCACTGAGGAGGAATAGAAAAATGACCCTCTACGAATTAATCGAAGAGCTGCAGGCTCTGCGAGCACGGACCCATGCTTACGAGCGAAAATATGGCGTGACTTCCCATGACTTTTACGGTCTGTATCAGCAAGGCCTGCTGGACGATGAAGGGGTTGAGCAAACAACCGAATTTGCGCGATGGGCTAGTGCCTACGAAATGCAGATGGAACGCGAGGCCGAATTTAAACATCAAAGCCACGCCTTTGTTGTTGACCTCAAACATAGCTCTGCTGCTCCTGCTATTCGGTTGAAACCCAATCCACAACTGGTAGATGCTTGATGTTCCCTTCCCTGCCGGAATATGAGCAACTGGTCTACACGCTGCCGAATCGGTATCCTTCGATACAGCAGTCTACAATCCTCAGCCACATCCGAATGACCCATCTCTGGCCAGTACATACCCTCACCACAAGCACGTGCCACCCGACATAAAACGCCATCGCGTCCAGGCGCCTAACATCAGCTTCGACAATCCTAACTTTGCCGCCCTGATTGATGAGATCGAAAGTAATTTGCTCTCAATTTGATTACGGGGCTATTGGGGACGCGGGGCTATTGGGAACGAATCTTTACTCTTGACAATTGATCATTTGCTGAGTGCGGGATCCTCTTATTTTGCCAAATTGTGTGATTGATTGATGTTACGAGGGCATGGGCTTTCGTTTCTGGAGACGAATTAAGATTGCACCGGGGCTGACCCTGAATCTAAGCAAGTCTGAAGAGGGGTTCTATGAAGGGAAAGCAATATCAGGCAATTTATAAGAAAGTCGATAGATCCACTCTAGCTTGGGGCATTACTATTCCAAAACATCTCTACAAGGATTTTCAAGCAGGAAAGCCTTTGAAGCTTGGTACCTCAAGACACATCAATATTCTCTGGGATAGAAAAAAATATTCAGCAAAGCTTAACCACAGCGCCACAGGGCACCAGAAGTACTTACAAATCAGGTACGATACCAACCAAGACCTCCTGAAAAAGCTGCGAAAAACGTTTATTCAGAGCTATGTCATTTTGAAGAGCCAAAAAGAATTGTTTGATGCAACGGAAGAGGGAAGACAGTTTAGGTCTCAGTTGAGCGGCGGACAGCAGGAAGTTTTTATTGTGCAGCCTATTGACCCAGAAACAGTAAAATTTGTCGTTTTCATACAAATTAGGAATGAATGGAATGCTCTGTTTCAAAGGCTTGCAGATGAGAACGTTTTCTCGTGGCTATTTGACAACGAGAAGAAATACCTGGTCTCCAGAAGCACCGACTGGATTAGAGTTAAGGATTTCAATAAGCATAAACACGCGAATAATGTCATATACTATCTGGCTCATACAAAGAAGAAACTGCTCTACATTGGGAAGGCTGAGACTCTGGGAACCCGGGTAAGACCAGGGAGACACCACCAGAACATGTTGGCAGACTGGGATCTTTTCCGTTACGATGTCATTAAGCCTGAGTTCTCAAACATCCTTGAAAGGCTTGAAGATCATACGATCAGAGCATTTGCATCCATCCTGAGAAACGACAAAGACTATTCATCATTACATCTTAGTTCCTACAAGCTGGTCAATTCCAACTGGAAGAAATTGTGAGAAAAGGGGGGTTAAGATATGACTCGTGCCGCAAACCGAATGCCAAGACCCCGCTTCCTGTCACTGCATGCAGCGTATGGCGTACCCCCGCCACTGAGTATGTAGAACATGATATTTCACATACCACATGCATCAAGGATAATTCCTTCTGATTTGCGAACAGCAATTCTCTTGAACGAGGAAGAATTGAACCATGAGTTGACCTTGATGACAGACGCGCATACTGACGAACTGTTCGCCCGCCATGCTAATGAAGAAGATTCTGTCATTTCTTTTCCTGTTTCACGGTTGATTGTCGATCCTGAACGATTTCTGGAAGATACAGAAGAAAAGATGTCAGAGGTAGGAATGGGTGTAATATACACAAGGACTTCATCAGGAAAATTACTCAGGCATCCACCGTCAGAATCTGAAAGAGCTAGATTGATAGATGCTTATTACAACCCCCACCACAATCGTCTTAATGAGGCTACGCGAGATGAACTGGCAACATATGGGCGAGCCCTAATTCTCGATTGTCATAGTTTTCCCTCAAAGCCTTTACCATATGAGCTGAACCAGGATCCCAATCGCCCTGATATTTGTTTAGGCACTGATTCCTTCCACACACCGAAAAACTTGATTGAATTAGCGGAAACTTTTTTCAGGGAACACAATCTAAGGACAGCTCAAAACAAACCATTCGAAGGAACGTATGTCCCGCTCAAGTTTTTGGAAAAAGACAAACGAGTCTTCTCGCTAATGCTCGAAATCAACCGGAAACTATACATGGATGAGGCAACAGGCGAGAAATCTGAAACTTTTGATGACATTAAGAACTTAATTGCCGACATGGTACAACACATTGTAGCAAACATCTTCCAGGCATAAGATAAAGGCATGATTCAGATATGGGAATAGTAGCAACCTTGCATCAAGTTACATTGTCCCAACTAAAGAGAATACAAGAGGACCACGAACTTATTGACCAATGGATTTTCTATGAGGATGAGGACCCAAAGGTTATGATCGATGAAGGCTTGTATTTGGGTAGGAGCTTGTATGGCCTCAACTTCCTAATAACAGGGGACCACCTGGGTGGTGAGCCTCCAGAGTCATATGCTATATTCGGAAAGCACCTCTTGTTTGAGGAAGATTGGGGAGTCGATATTTGTATGTATCTAATGCCAAATGAAGTCGATGAAGTGTGTTCTGCTATATGTAAAATCACCAAGGATGATTTGCTTTCACAATTCGATCCCGATGTTATGAACTCAATACCAATCTATCCCCCTGGTGGCTGGATAGAATCTGATTTTGATATCCTGTACAATAAATTCAAGAAAATGTTGGCCTACTACGAGGATACTGTTCATAACAGAAATGCTATGCTCAACCTTGTACACTGAATAAGAGGCGTTCGTGGGAATTGGCCACATCTGAAACGTGGTCCCATTTACGCACGTTTATGCATCAAATAGGAAAGAATAGTTGGTTAGGAACAGTGGCCCAGGCACGAATGTCCTAACGCCGCTGATGTTCCAAACTCCACAATGAGGCCTTCTAAGCAAATTTAGCATTTTGGAGTGGGGCTCAAACATTACTGAGAGTATACATTATGCGCCGAAAACTGAGGAATATCTTTGATCAGTATGAACAAAAAGAGAACCACATTACGAACTCCTTATTACTATTTCTGAATAACAACAGAGGCTTGCTAAACTCCATTCTGAAAAAGTACAAGCTCAAACTGACGTCCAGACAAATCAATTTGTTGTCCCAGACGGCTCCTACAATCGTCAAGGAAAGAGATTCCATTCCAGACGGTTACATTTACACAGAGGATTTTTCTTCCTGTATTGGAATAGAAACCAAGATAAAGAAAGGTGCTGTTGAAGAAGACCAAGTCCTGGGACACATACAACAGTTATCAAACTACGACAGGTGGTTTCTTTTGGTCATAGATATGCGGGACGTCCTTAAATAATTCAATAACTCCCCATACGCTGAAATGATGCGAAGAAAGTTTGGGGATGCTCTTTAGTTTTACAGTTTCTAAGTAATCCTTTTAGAACCGGTTCATGATGGCAAGAAAGTCGAGGATGGAGGAATTGATCGTTGTAGCGGAGCCATGGAGCTTCAAACTGAAACCTGCAAAACCGAAGAGCGACCCCTTGGACAATGAGTTTCGACGAAAAGCTGCGCCATTACGCCGACCAGCGGATCAGCCTTGACCTTGACGACGGCGTGAAGGTCAACTACGGTAAGTTTGGCGATCTCTTGGCGGAAGCGAAGAAGGTCACCGGGAAGAAGGCAGAGTGAACCACGAATGAGACAAATGAGAAATTCTTGAATGGAATGAAGCATGAACACTAGCAGCGTTCAATCACCCACGGTTTACGTGATAGCCGGGCCAAACGGTGCCGGGAAAACCACTTTTTCCGCTGAATTCTTGCCCGACTTCGTGAATTGCCGCGAGTTCTTGAACGCAGATCTGATCGCTGCCGGATTGTCGCCCTTTGCCCCGGAGACGCAAAACCTGCGAGCAGGGCGGTTGCTTTTGACTCGAATCACGGAACTAACCGGTGCAAAACAGGACTTCGGTTTTGAAACAACCCTGTCCGGACGGAGCTACGTCCGCCTACGGCGAACTCCGACTGTTTTATTCCGGCCTCTTTGAACAAATCAAACGAAGTGTGGAGGCATAGACCCATGAACGAAGAGAAAGAGCAACGTGCGGGATTGTCATCGAAAGCCGACGCGGCTTTCCGACTGGCCGCAAAGAAAGTAATCCAACGGGCCAGACAAACCGACACTCCGGTTGTCGTCTGGGAACAAGGCCATATCAAAGAGATCCCCGGCGAACAGTTTGAGATAACAACCGCAGCAATGGAGCTGAGAGAACCCAGACCCTGAGTCATTATTTGTGTGATTAGTGGGTAGGAGCATGTCTGATGACGATTTTGAAAAATTAAGGCATGAATTGGTCTTCGAGCAAGTTTCCAAAACGATAAAGCAAAACCCCAAGAATTGGGCAAGTAAACTTGAAGAATTGGGTTTTCAATGGGTAGATGATGAATCTGGCGAAGAGGAGGTTGAGGAGAATATAGCTAAGCCGGAGAATCTTAATCAGGAACTTCTTGTAGCATATTTTGAGGGGGCAGCGAAGCTTTCAGATCAAGTGCTGGATACATATCTGGCCGAGAAAGAGTCAGCCACTCCAAATTATCCACTTATCAGAAAGTATTTCAAGAGGGGCAATGAACATTTGAGAAGACTGCTGATATTCGGGTTAGAAAGGAGACCGACTGACATAGGTCTCCTAAATGATCTTGGCTTTTTCCATGAGTTTAGAAGTATTCTGACCGATCTGATTCACTATTATTTGAAAGCATGCAAAGAAGAGCATGACATGAGTAGTTTTGAAGAATTGGTCCTGGCTTTCTACTATGATACGGTGCCTGATGGTTTTGATGCGTTATACGAATTGGAGCAACAGATTGCACCCGGCTCTGACAAAGCAAAAATTGTTCAGACGATAAGGCAGGGACAGAAACTTGAGCCGGAATGTGTCAAGTTTTAGATGTCCGCCTCATCCCGCCCGCCCGCCTCGTTGTACAAAGAAAAAAAGCGCTTTGCTGATGCGCTGGCTTGGGTTGAAAAAGGACTGGCCCTCGAAAAGAAACGCGAATGGGGCAATCAATCCAGTTATGGGTTGACGAGCATGATACAGGAATTACTCGATAAACTGGGACGGAGAGAAGATGCTTTTAAAAGTGCCTGGTCTGAATTCAAAAAATATCCTTCAGTGTATGGCTATGATGAATTGATGAAATACATCTCCAAACAGGATTTCAAAGAATGGCACGAAAAAGCTCTGCTGAAAACGAAAAAGACCTCATTGTCCGCATTTATTGAGATTTGTAGCAAGACCAAACAATGGGACATGCTTTCCGAACGTATTGTTTCCGTGGAATACGATAAACTTGAGCAAATCAGCCACTATATAACGGAAAAGGCGGCCAAGGGACTCGCAAAAAAACACTGCCGGGCAGCGGCAAAGATTTATGGCACCATGGGGATGCGCATACTTAAGAAAAGAAAGAGTAAATATTACTGGTACGCACTTGAACATTTTAGGAAGGCCGGAAAGCTCTATAAGAAGGCAGGTCATGAGCAGGTGTGGGTATCCCTTGTTGATCGTGTGCGTAAAGATCATTCCAGAAAATACAGTTTTATTGGTGATTTTGAAAAGATTGTAGCAGGTCGTGCGCCAGAATCCGCCGAAACTTTTGAAAAAAGGGTTAGGAAGAGATGGGTAAAACAGACTTCAGACTGATAAGGACGAAGCGCCATGACAAAGATTGAAAAAACTGAGAGAATACAGGACATTAAGGAGTTGGTGCAGGCGTTTTGCAATCGGCAGAAGAAGAAGGAGCATGACAAACAGCTTCATTTGTTCGACCAGTTTTGATTCCCCGTGGTTGAACTCTTAGCTCCGCTATTGGAACAATGGAATGTTGGGTTAAAATGAAACAAAAATCCTTAATGATGCGCTTAGATTTTCACTATGAAAAAAACTGTAGAAAGAATTGTTATCGACGAGTCTGTGTCAATTTCAAAAATGAAGCGATTTGAGGCCTTCGCCAGAAAAAAAGGTTTTTGGACTTTAGACCAGCTATATGTTCGACAAGAACATCCGGGTATGCCGGACGGACAGATTCTGCATCATCTCCTAAATAATGCCACCATATTCCTAACCACAGACCGGCCTTTTCACAACAAGGTTTTATCCAAAGGACTCAGGAGTTATTACATCGAGGAAAAGAAGATTACAGGCAAGCCGCTTCCAGGCATCCGCATTATACCTGATGTCGTTCTCACGAAAACCGATCATGTCATAAAGAATAGTTACCACGAGCCCAAAACCGAAATCCGCCATTTGTTGCTGCCTTCTTCTCCATCCAAGCTTAAGAAACTGCATACCAAGCGGCGGCGAATTCGTAACCACTTTGGCGGGCAGGATCACCTGGATCAGATAACAGTAACAGTTTCATGGAAACTGACGGGCTCCAATACCTTGATCGGTATACGGATCAGAGCGTCGTCCAATGTCGGTATTAAGGCTTTTGACGCCAGTGAGAGCTATATTGCCGAAGAGATCAGCCCCAAACATCGCAGCATAGCCGCTGTCTGCCACGCGCTGATTTTGCTCATCCAGCTTATGTTGCACCCGGTTAAAACACTGATTTATTACGATGCCGCCAACATGGATAATCCTAATGAATATGCTGTTGGCGATTTAGAAGATCCTTTTGTTGTTTTCTTCGGAGTGTTGGCTGAATGTTTTAATGATCTTAAGTTTGTGGCAGCACCCAAAGGGCCCTACGTTGAAAGGCTCCGGAGAAAATTGACTGATTTGGCCGGGAATATCAAGACGAATGAAATTGTTCCCGAGAATATCCTGGAAATAATGCAACCGAAATTTTGGAACGCATAGTCCTACCACGGATAGAAGCCATGTCGCGCAGGTATCGACGCACAAACTGGTACTCGCTCAAGTCAATAACCGAGTCAAGTCTCAATGAAAGTGGCAAATTCACGGTTCCGATTGGCGTGGACGGCAAGATGTGAAACCTTGGGGACGTTGTTGAATTTGTTGAATAACTCTGATGCGAGATCTTCAAGGAAGTGTTTATGGGCGGCAGATTTGGAAAATATGGCGATGCCAAGCACAGGGCGCATATCCAGAAAAATCGCCTCAGGCCTCCTGATTTTCGACAAGTGGCAGAGGAGGCTCTTGAAAGGAGCAAAATGCTAAGATTTCAGGTACATCCCGGATTTTCCCGTATGGCGATGAGGTGCTGAAGGTTTATGAGGTTGGGATAGGGCCAGTCTGATGATGAAGGCCTGAAGCCACTACTCGCGCAATTTTTGCCATGCCCAGAGATTGTTTCTTGGCATTTCTTAGTTATTCCGAAATGGAGGGCTAAATCGTACGTATCCGATCAACGTATTAAGTGTGATTCTCCTTTCGTGCATCGTTCCCTGCCCTTTTAACTTTTCGATCTAACTCTTGTATCGATTTAATAATCTGGTCACGCCTTTGCCCGGTACAACACTTGGTCAAAGTTTCAATCATCCTGGTTGCCTGGTGGACAAGAGCTTTGGCTTTCTTCTTGTTCTCCACATCGTTCCTATCCAAATGGTAGTCTGCATGTACCCTACTGGCAGCGAGATCAGCCATTTGGCTCGCTACCTTTTTAACGTCACTGTTGCCGCTGTAGTTAAAATAACGGCGTACATCTCCATGGCCACCTGGACCTTCAGTTGGAGTAACGCCCATTTCCCTGAGCAACTCGACACCTACATTGTAAACAGCGTAGTAAGCACGACTTATTGCAGTGCGAAATTCGGATGGATGGGTACCACGCTCGGCAAGTCTTGCGGCGAGGTATTCAAACTCGCGTGGCTTCATAGCTTAAACAATGTCATAAGAGAGCCTGATGTTCTCACGTACCAACCACGGTGCCGAGGATACCCATTGTTCAGCATAATTATCATAACTGTCTAATACCTCGGCTATATCCCCCTCAACGGCAATATCAATCAAGATCCATTTCTCCCCTGTCTCGGGATCTTGTTCCGGGAGCACATGCAATTCTAGAATTGAAGCAAAGCAGTCGTGAAGGATATCAAGAGCTATAGGTAAGAACCGCAATATCTCCTTGGAGGAGTACAAGCTGATCATCTCAGGAGATAGCTGCTCTTCCCTTAAAGACGTCTGATCTGGCGGAATGTAACCAGTGAAACCAAATGGCACTCGTCGCCGCGTATCCCCCCAGAAAATATCGAGCACCTGTCGTTCCTGGCGAGGAGGAAGTTTATACAGCTTGAGTATTTCAGCATCGATTTGAAGGAGGATCTCTTTTGCCTTCTTCAGATCTGTTGAACGACACCGCAAATATTCACTTACGAGAGGCACAATGATTTGACCAGCTTCACCCAAACTCTGTGGGACTGGTATAGATTCATAAATACGTGCAGGTATATTTCTCTTAGAAGTATGTGTATGAACAAAAGCCTGAGCTAAGGGGGAATTAAGTAGAGCCGCCAGCAATTCGACCTCCACATTATCATTTTTGGGCCAAACTGCACAAAAACTTCGGCGAAGTAATCGCTTTTCTGTGTCAATGGCAGCAGCATAGCACCAAGGGCCTCTAGAGGTTCGAGAAGTCGGGATGATTACTTTCGGGCTGTCCCAATCCAACTCCCATGCCCCCATCGCCCTTTTTCTCCTCAACTTTCTATCGGTTGACATGTAAACTGTATCATCTGCCACGAATGATTTGAAACCATCCGTTACATTATAGATCCCAGGCTTTGACCTGGAAAATGGTTTCGATTGAACTATTTCATGAAGTTTACCTTTCACTTCCTTTGGCTCATATTCAACGCCTTTCTTGATTTCGGCAATATCTCCAAGACGGGGCAGGCTGTCTAACCTTTCCCATATTTCCCGCAGCATGGGCAAAACCAGCCTGCCGTCCTGTTGGTCTGAAAAGTAAGCCTGCGGGATCTTATCCTCCCATGTCACATTATAACGGGTTCGAAATCTTTCTTTATGGTGACCTTTTACCTCACGATAGATGGTGTATTTCTTAATTTTGCTTTTCTGCTTCCTCGCAACAACAATCACGGTTTCTGCATCAGAGTGGAGAAAAACCCTATCCGGTAATGAGGTGAGGCAAAGCACATGAAAATCTTGCAAGAAAACAGACCTCTCAGCCTGGTAATCGATTCCATCCAAAAACGAACGAGGCAGAACCACACCGATAAGGCCACCTTCAGTCAGAGACGGCAGAATTCTTTTGAGAAGATGAACCGGTTTAGGAATCTCAGGTCCATTTTCTTTCATCGTTTCAAAGGGCGGGTTCCCCACAATTATTGTAGCGTTTGCCACACTGGACTCAAGAATGTTTTTGTCAAACACATCTGCGCGCCGGAGATCCCAGCTATTGGACTCAGGAAAATCTGCCAGCATTAAACACATGCGTGCTACTTCTATGGAAAAATGATCAATTTCGATACCGTGGAGTCTTTCCATGAAGAATCTATGTCTACGTGTGAGGCCCCAATCCGATGGGAGTAAATTACGCATGCGCCGCATAGCGGCTATCAAAAAGATACCATGTCCGCACATAGGATCCAAAACATTCCATTTCGACCTTGGTAGATCCTCTATTGGCATTAGTGAAAGAACATATTCGGCTATGTAGGACGGGGTGCTGTGAATTCCCAACTCTTTACGAGTTTTTCCAGAAACAAACGTGTTTTCGTAAACATAGGCAAGCGTATCAACAGACAAATTACAAAGCGAAAAGGAATCTCTGATCTCTTTTGAAATACCTTCCAGTAATTCTTTTGGCAGGGTTTTGATTTTATTCCCAATTTGGTAGCCATAATATTGCGACGCGGCAATCAAAGATGCCAACGGCTGTGACAAATCAATACCAGGTTCCGTTTTAATGTCCCTGTCTTTTAGAAGTTTTGCCGTCAATAACCGGAAAACAATATTGAAAATAGTGGGGGCATCAAAGGGTATTTTGTTTCGTTTTAATTCTTGCTCGACACGATAAAGGACACGGCGGATTAGAGAATCTATTTTTGCAGAAGCTTCATGTTCCAATGCCGGCAATAATCCGACATCAATGAAATCCAACTGTGTTGCCTCTGGCTCCGGGAAACCTGATTTTTGCCTAATTATTCTTTCGGGATTCCAATCTTTCCTACGGGCCCGGATAATCTTTGGCAAAGTATCGGTTCTTAGTTCCTCTCGAAAAATGGGCCTCTTTTGTGTGTTACGCCAGCGCTCAGACCTTGCGTTTCTTACAATGAATAACTGTGGGGCACCGAAGGCACGTAGCTCGTTTACAACAAGCTCTGCAGTAGAAGAATCGTCAAAAAATTTCACTCCGAAGCATGCAGAGCGGAAGTCCGTCGGCTCTTGTCCAAAAATGGCAATATCGATCGTTCTGATGGACGCCTCCCGAGCGAAAAAATCTGTGTAAGCGTAGTCCTTCCTTATTAGACTGCGTTTATAACCTATAGAACAAAATGCATCCTCTATAGGCTTGATCATTGCTTCAGCTTTATTACTCTTGTTCATTGCCGCTACCTAAGTGTGGCTGTTTATTGACTTTCTTTTCGCCATCTCCCCGCCAGTCAATACCCTGTTCTTCGAGGTATTTGACAACAATCATTTCCACCTGGGCAGAAAGGCTCCGAAAGCCCTGCTTTGAGAGTACTTCCAAAGCTTGTTTTATCTCAGGTGCTGTCTTAAATGTAATGGAGGCCTGCTTCATCTTATTGGTTGGTCAATTAATTTTCTATTTACTTAGCTTTTCTTAAAGATGATGTCAAAATATCTTTTAGATTTTTTCTCTGATAAAAGATGCTCATTGAAAGAGTTTGGGGACGCGCTTTAGTTTTCCAGTTTCTAGGAAACCTTGGGGTTGTTGAATTTGTTGAATAAGTCTGATGCGAGATCTTCAAGGAAGTGTTTATGGGCGGCGGATTTGGAAAATATGGCGATGCCAAGCGCAAGGCACAGATGCGGAAAAAGCGCTTCAGGCCACCTGCCCCCGGCCGGGAAAGGACAAACTGTTGAAAGGGTCCCGCAAGAAGAAAACATTTCAGGGTCGCACAAGGCATGGCCCTACTGGCAGATGAGTCAAGTGCAGACTTGACCACGATTTACCCCGGGAACTGACGAGTTGTGCATGCACGCTCTGCACGATGTCCCCAATCCCTAAAATGGCATTTCGATAAGTCCTTTATGCGTCAAGCACTTTGTGCACCAACGTCCCTGACGCCACGGTCTCCAGCTTCCCTTGAACCTTCAGAGCTTCGATGGTCCCTGCAACCTTGGGAAATATGTTGTGACAATCCTTGCAGGCTTCAAACGCGTCCTGGTGCTTGTGATATAGATCTACATCATGTCTTTGTCACTTTGTTCCACGGCGCGATCGATCTCAGCTTTGAGCTGAGGCGGCAGCCCCGGAATATCAACACTCAAAAACCCGCGGACAATGGTCGAAGTGGCCTCATCTTCACTCAGACCACGAGACATCAGATAGAGGATTTCATGTTGCGCGATCTTGCCCACGGCAGCTTCGTGAGACATCTCCACGCCATCCACCTTACCCTCAAGCTCCGGTATAGCGCGAATGGAGCCACCATTAAGGATGAGCCCCCGGCACTCAAGATGGGCCTTCACGCCGGGCACCTCACCGATCAGGTCCCCGCGGGCAATAATGTTTCCGCCGTTGGTGATGGCACGGGAGATGATCTCGGCACGGGTACCTGCCTTTTTCAGGAAAATGCGGCTGCCCACGTCCATTTCAGAGCCGGGGCTACCAACAAGGAGGCTGTAAAAACGGGCCACTGCCCCCTTTCCAACCAGGTTCGTGGTAGGATACATCTGGAGAGACCTGACCGGCCTCATGCAAATATAATTGTTCAGAAAAAGACCGCCCTCCTCAACCCGTCCTACCGATCTGGGGCGCACCATCATCTCTTCTGCAAAGTAGTGAATCATGGTGAAGCTAAGCTTTGCGTCCTTCTTGACGTAAAACTCAGAGATGCCCACGTGGAGTCCCCGTTGCACGTGGGGAGCTGTGGCACAACCTGTAATGATGTGAAGCTCTGAGCCTTCTTCAGCAATAATAATGTTATGGACGTTCTGGCTTAAACCCTCCTTTTCCAAATACATACAGGCCTGGACAGGATAGATAACCTTGCTGCCGGCAAGGGCCCTGATTACATAGCCGTTATGGAGGTCAAGACGGGCCCTGGCCGTGTACTTGTCGGTATCCACTGATGCCAATTTCCAGTAGTAATCCTTGACCCAGTCATATTGCTTTAGCGCTTCCTTGATCGGTATCACCTCGAGCCCTTCCTGTTTGGAATGGGCGTGGATCACCGCAGAGTCTTTTTGAAGATAAGTACCCGACCGCTCCTTTTCCTCGGCATCTATCCCCGCCAGGACCATCTGCTTCTTGTCGGCTGCAGATAACGCACCCAGGTCCTCCAGATAATCGTGGGCAACGGGTTCAGACTGAAAAGTATCAAGATCAATGTCCGGGCCGAGCCCTGCCTTCTTCTCCTTCGCCTGTAAGGCCTTTTTGTCTAAATCGCGCATCTTACACACTCCCTATATCCAACCCTGCTAATACATCTGAATATCTCCCGGGGATGGCTCGTACAAGTCAGCACGCCCTCGTAAAGAACTTGTCCTTTGTCGGCTGTCACATAATCCAGGATAAAACCGGTGTGTGTGATAATCAGGCCCATCTTGGTTCGTTCTTTGCGACGCTCCTTCTGGCTCTTTTGGGCGTTCACCCTAAAGTCCCGTTGCAGCAATTCGCTGATCGCGTTCCCTATGAGGAAAATATTTTCCAAGTCCACACCCGACTCCGGCTCATCAAAAAGCAAGAGATCCGCATCCTGCGCCATCAACTGCAACAGTTCGGAGCGCTTGATCTCACCGCCCGAAAAGCCCTCATTGATGTCACGCTCCAGGAATTCAGAAAAATTTACCTTTTCAGCCAGGACCTCTGGCTCAACCTCCCCTTTAGAGCAAATTTCAATCATTTGCCTTGTTTTCACTCCGTGAATGGTGGGGGGCCGCTGGTAAGACATCCCGATGCCAAGCTGTGCTCGCTCGTTCACAGGCATATGGGTGATATCTTCCCCTTTAAAGACTATCTTTCCGCCGGTGACCTTATACTGCGGGTAACCCATGATCGTCATGAGTAAAGACGTCTTTCCAGACCCGTTCGGACCAAATAAGATATGGGTTTCACCCGGATGAATTTCCAGATCAATGTGTTTGAGGATTTCCTTGTCGCCAAGCTTGACCTGCAAATCTTCGACTTGTAGCATCGTTTTTCTCCCGGTTCAGTTACGTGTTGCGCGTTGGCTCCACGAAGTGCGATAGCATCGCATGGAGCTTTTGCCAGTGGAGCTATCCTATTCAGCACTTCCGTCACATTATAGAAAGACAAATCAGCCCAAAACCTTTCCTTATGGGAAAAAGATAGAGTGGCAGCGAGCACTGAGCGTCCGCGCCATAATCTCTACCTTCCACGGGAACAGGTTGCCTCCGGATAGCTTGCCAAACCAAAAAGCCATCGACCAGACGGTTTTGTTATGGATTTGTAATGGACATCACCAATCTTGTCAAGATCTTGGGCCAGATATTGCGGAAACGATTAGATGAACTTGACAGTGGTTGAAGTGCGGTGTATATTATGTGTACAATGACATTTTCCAAAAGCTGAGAAAAAAGGGGGTTGCCATGGGAAAAGTTAGGGTGAACATAACACTAGATGATGATCTATCGAGATTTCTCAAAGGGTTTTCGCTTTCTCAAAGACTGTCCATGTCAGAATTGATAAACCAATGGGCTTTGAATCTAAAACGAGCTCAAGAGAATCAAGGAATGGAGACCATTTTGTCATCTCCTGAATTCTACAAGTCCCTAATGGAAACTCTTAACAAGAGCCGAGCAGGCAAAATGAAGTGGCACAACCGCAAAGAGGTCTTTGGAAATGAATGAGACCTATTCGGATGAATTCATCAAATCGCTGAAAAAATTCTCCTCCGTTAGAAAGCGCATTGTCAATAAGATCGACAAGATATTACAAAAACCTCTGATGGGTGAACCTTTGAAATACGATCTTCGTGGTTTACTCAGTGTTCCAGTGGCAAAGAATTTTGTCATCGTTTACAGCTATTGCAGAATCTGTCGCAAAAGAGGTGACGACAAAATCCTACGCTGTCATGACTGTTCTGATATGATTGATGAAACAGTGCGTTTTTTTGATGTCGGTCCTCACGACAAGGTTTCTGAAATCGACTGATCCCTCCATTGGCCCGTTGAGACCGGGGACGGGCTGGGGCAGTATTTAAATCCCTGCTGCTCAATCGTTTGGGTATGTCTTGTCCTTTCCTCGGGATTTTCATAGTGTTTCTGTATTCAGCAGTTTGCGCAAATTATCCCTGGCAAACTTTAGGGTGGGATCAAGCTCCAGAGCAATTTGATAATAACGGATAGCCTCTTCTTTCTTGCCCATATCCCGATAATTGGAAGCGATATTGGCATAGTCAATAGCGGAACCGGGGTTTAGGCGCAGTACCCTCTGGAAGCATTCAATCGCCTTTTCATGCTCCTTTAATTTGAAGTAACAAAATCCCATCAGATTGTAGACGTCGGTTCTCTCATTATCGCAGTTCTCTGCTTTCTCCAGGGCGCAAATGGCCTGCCGGTATTGGCCCAAATCTCTCAAACAGATCCCCATATAGGAATATACACTGGCAATGTCTTCCTCTTTGGGATTGAGTGCCAAAGCCTCCTCAAGAAACCTTAACGCCTCAGATGGTTCATTCATAGAAAGATGGCATGATCCCAGGAAAAAGTTCACGTAGTATTTCCTCGGCATCAGGGCGTTCATCCTGCGTAATTGCGCGATTGCCCATTCAGGGTTGCCACTTTCTGCTATCAATTTCGCTGAGAACATCCCCACGCTGGTTCCTGCGGCCCGTTCTCGAAAATGGGCACCCGGTACGATGGTGTAAAAGGCCGGGATCTCAAGCCTCGGATGCGTGACATCAACAACAATAACCTCCATACCGATTCGCGATAAGGCAGCAATACAGTTTTCCACCTCTACCTTTATGTTGTCATGGGAAAGGTCTGGCAGTTCTGTAATATCTATCCCCCTGTGCGGATGGATGACAGAATCCGCCTCCTTAAGGGTTTTTAACTTGGGGAGACCGCTGGCCACATAGTTGGAGCCCGTGTTGAAATCCCCGCCAAGCTGGGCCACTTCTGTCAGGGCACGATTGAGGGCCTTTTGGGAATTGGGCGTCGTGCCGGCAGTCCACACTATTTCGCTTCTTTCCGGAAAAGTGGACGGGTCATAAGCGAGGACACCCACACTCGGAATGCCGGTATCGAGGGAAAAATCAGAGACAAACAACCTGATCCCCGCTTTCTCATATTTGCCAATCATCTCAAGAATCAATGGATCGGTTACTGAGTTCAAATCAATTGCGGGTACCCTGAGTTTGTCGCGGCTTATTATGGATGATACATGCCTTTCCACGACCTCGCATATGCCCTGGCATAATGCCTCTTCCACACAATTTCCGGCACATGGCCCATTGTATTCGTTGATGGCAAAAAACCAGTTAAAGGGGACAAGGACCTCTTCCTGTCGGGTCATATTGTAGGCCCACGTCCATTTCAGAGGAAGGCTGGAAAAAATCTCTCGGGCCTTTTCCAGGTCGTCAGAATCGTCGTGCACAGATCGTGCAATCGATTTAAAAGGGATGGCATGATTTTTCAGGTTTCGGTATTCTTCAACAAAGAAGTTCTTGGGATCTTTGTAAAAGCTGAAAAAACTGAATCTTTCAGCCAACTCCATCACCGCACTCGCCTCTGACTGCTGCGGCGTGCCTCCTTTTCCCATCTGTTTTTTTGTGCCTGTGACCTTGTGGGCATCCTGGCCGCATATGCTGAAATATACGGGAATATCCAACCTGCCGTTATCAATTCTCATTGTCCTTTCTAAGATATCCAGATTCACCTCCTTGAGTTTTTCCTTAAACCTTCGCACCGTCTCTTGAGGTACTAAGATCTTGTCCAGGTCCCACGTGAAACGCTTAAAGGCGTCCTTTAAGATCACCTTGCCTGTCATCTAAATCCCCCCGCTTTGTCGCATAGCGCATAGCGCATAGCGCAGAGCGCATCTATCGCTTCGCTCCGCATAGGGCATGGCGCATGGCGCATGGCGTTTTGGCTTCTTGCACTTTGCACTATGCCCTATGCGCTCTGCGCCACGCTCTGCCCTTTGCGCCATGCGCTATGCCCTATGCGCTTTGCGCTATGCTCTATGCCGAATGTTATACCCCGATTCAAAGTATTCTTCCATGACAAAAAACGTTCATCAACCCAAAAGAAGTGGCCATTAGCACCCATGATTACGTCTCGATATCTCGTTCCCACGCTCTGCGTGGGAACGGATACCGATGGGCGCTCTACGCCCTACTGAATCAGCCAACTCATGGCAAGAGCTCAATATATACATAGCCTTACGGAAAGGGCGCAGAGCGCCCGCAGGACCGCGTTCCCACGCAGAGCATGGGAACGAGAAAAAGAGGAAATAAAACGCCAGCCACTTCAACCATTGACGTTTACCCCGAAAATGATTTAATTATTGGGTTGCTTCCAGAAACTCCCCCTCCCCTGCTGAAAGTCCGGCGTTTCTCTGGCGGAGAGGGAGCGCTGGGCAAAAAGGGGCGGAATAGTTACCCGAATTTGGAGAAGTCAAGAAAGGTAAAATTAGAATGAACAATCTGGGTCAAGTTACCATGTGGTTGGCACTCATTGCTATAGGCATATCGTCAATATGTTATCTTGTGGTGTGTTTAAATAAAAACAATATCCTCGCCCGAAATGCCGCCCGCCTCAGTTTTGTTGGCTTTGCCACCTTCGTGACCATTGCCTCAGTGCTGTTGATGCACTTCATTCTGAACCACGAGTTTCTGTACAGCTATGTGGCCCGATATTCGTCCCGTGATCTTGCTTTGCAGTACCTGATCAGTTCTTTCTGGGCTGGTCAGGAAGGGAGTTTCCTGCTGTGGGTATTGCTTGGGTCCTGGCTTGGTATCTTGCTTATGTTCAAGGCTAAGGACATGGAACCCCAGGTTATGCTCATTTACAACCTGAACAATATCTTCTTAGCGATCCTGTTGCTCAAGCAAAGTCCCTTCTGGATGCTCGCCGTTGCCCCTCCTGACGGCCAGGGACTGAATATGCTTTTGCAGGATCCGTGGATGGTTATCCACCCGCCCGTGGTTTTTCTGGGTTATGCTGCCTTTACCATTCCCTTTGCCTATGCGGTTTCCGCCCTGTGGCGCAGAGAATATGATCGATGGATCAAGCCTGCCCTGCCATGGACGGTTTTCGCCTTTGTGAGCCTGGGTGCCGGGATCATCATCGGCGCATATTGGTCGTACAAGGTTTTGGGCTGGGGTGGCTACTGGGGTTGGGACCCAGTGGAAAATGCCTCCCTTTTACCCTGGCTGGCCGGCATGGCCCTGATGCACGGCATGATCTTGCAGCAGACGCGCAAGAAATTGCGCAAAACGAACTTCGTGTTGGCCGCTGCTTCCTTTCTTCTCGTCATTTACTGTACGTTTCTCACCAGGTCCGGGATTTTAGCTGATTTTTCAGTCCATTCTTTTATGGATCTGGGCATCACTGGCTGGCTGGTCATCTTCATGCTCGCCTTTTTGGCTATCTCTTTGGGCCTATTGATCGCCAGGGCAAAGGAGATCCCTGTGTCCAAAAAAGGCGAAACCATCAGCTATTTTTCCAGGGAATTTGGCCTTATTGCTGCCATGCTCATCCTTTGCCTTTCTACTGTTTTAATCGGCATGGGCACATCTGCGCCTCTCATAACCAGGGTGTTTGAAAAAGCCTCAAACGTGTCAACTCAATTTTACGTGGACACCAATTTGCCTCTGGCGATTCTTATGCTAATGCTACTGAGCTTTGTTCCGCTGCTGGTCTGGGGAAAAAACAGCTTTTCAAGGCTTCTGCCCAAACTGATGTGGGCCATAGCAGGCGCAGCCCTAACCGTGGCGATTGCCCTGTGGAATGGCTATCCTGGCACAGGTATGTTGCTCCTTTCACTCTTTGCCGGCGCCGTTACGGGGATCAACTTTTTTTTGGCCGCAAAACTCATCAGAAAAAAAATCACCGTCTCGGGCGCTGCCATCGCACACCTTGGCGTGGGCTTGATGTTCCTCGGCATTGTTTCATCATCTGCCTATGATCGGTCTGACAAGGTGTTGTTGGCCCAGGGTGCTGTGCAAAGGGCTATGGGTTATGACATTAAATTCAATGGGCCGAGATTCTCAAGAGAGGGAAAGGGTGTGCGGCTGCGTCTTCCCCTAAATGTCAAGAAGGGAGACAGTCAGTTCATTGCGCGACCCGATATCTATTCTGAGCAAACCAGAGGCGGCCAGATCAACCGTTTCGCCCATCCCCATATCAGGCGGGGACTTGTTTCAGACCTTTATATATCGCCTGTGGATTTCGACCCTGGTCAAGATAGAGGTGGTTCAGGAAATCGCCTTGATCTAAAAAAGGGACAAACGAAACAGTTTCATGATTACCGAGTCACATTTACAGGCTTTGATGTGTCAGGCATGATGGGCAAGAAAGACACCCGCGACATGAGCGTGGGTGCCAATATTGAGGTCTCGTACAAGGGAGCAGAAGCCGTCGCGCTCAAACCGGTCATCACCATAGGCCAACTGCACAGCCCATCAAGCGGGGTGAAACTCCCTGGTCCGCAAGAGGCCTACCTGACCCTTGCCAGCATAGACGCAGGGGCAAAAGCCATCGGTTTTGTATACCAGGGTCCGGGATCTGCCACAGAGAAAAGCCTACCTGCCGTCATTGCAGAAGTCAGTATCAAACCCGGCATGACCATGCTGTGGGTGGGGACCTTACTGATCTTATTAGGCGGAAGCGTTGCAATCCCTCGCCGCTGGACAAAGTGATCAGTGGTCAGTGGTCAGTGGTCAGTGATCAGTGGTCAGTGGTCAGTGGTCAATAACCAGTAAGCAGTATCCAGTAACCAGTAACGAGTAACGAGTAACGAATGATAAATGATAAATGATAAATGATATCAGTGGTCAGTATGGCATGGACTTTTTCCTCAAACCTGTTCCTGACAGGTTCAGGAATCTCTTCCCGCATAAAAGGCACTCCAGATTATCTGGAAGCCGCTCGCCACATTCGCACACCCAGCCGATCTGCTTTGCGGGATTGCCTACCACCAGAGCGTAGTCAGGAACACTCTTTGTCACCACAGAACCGGCGCCAATGAAGCTGTACCGTCCAAGGCTTGTACCGCAGATGATCGTGGCATTTGCCCCGATGGAAAAAGATCTTAAGTCAAGAAAAGACAGACGGTTCTCTGGTTACAAGTTGCCTTTGGGCTTGACGCTTCTTATGACACCTTATATAGGAAAACCTGTGCCGAAATTCCAAATACAAAAGGCCTTTTCCGAATCTATCAGGTACATCTTCGGTGGAGCCACATGAGCCCAGGCCGTCCTTATGGCAACTCAGTGGTTTCTGAGTTTAGAAGACAGGAAGATACTGAAAGCAGCAACTGGGCTGGGCGGTGGTATCGGCCACGAGGGAGATACCTGCGGTGCCCTCACCGGGGGCGTCTTATCCCTGGGTTTATATAACCAGGATCATGACTACCACCGCTTATGCGGTGATTGTATTGACTTTTACCGGAGATTCACCAGACGTTTTCGTACCAGCAAATGCAGGGAGATTACCGGCGTAAGATTTAAAGAAGGCTATGACATCAGGCGTTTTTTCCTGAAAGGAATAAGATGCCTGAAAGTTGTTTACACATCAATAGAATCTGTCTTTGACATTATTCAAAGGCCTGATAGTGCACTCCCTCCAAAAGGGCCATACCGGATAACCCCCCCATTCGGCACAGACGAATTTCATTGTGCCAGTGCGGTCCTGTCACGAATCGAATCGCAGCTCAAGCTTAACCTCGATTCAATTTCAAGGATGACTCAAGGGTTTTCCGGCGGCATAGCGTTTCAGGGCGACATATGTGGCGCCCTTATGGGTGGCGTTTTGGCACTGGGTACAGTGTATGGAACGGAACTGCAGAGGACACAGCCTGCCATGGTTTTCAGGGCAGGCTTCGCGGCCATGAAAGAAGGAAGCAGGGTTTTTCAAAATGAGGATCTTCACCCATCCTTCAAAACCAGTCTCCGTGTGGGAAAGCTGTACAGAAAATTTGTATCACGATTTGGCAGCGCCGATTGTACTGATATCTTAGGTAAAGCTTGTCGGCCGAAAAACAGAGATCTTTGTGAAGAAATTGCCCAGACCACGTCTCAATTTACACTGGACTTGATAACTGGCGCAAGGTAAGCGCAGAGCGCATAGGGCATGGGGCATGGGGCAGAGGGCAGAGCGCATAGCGCATAGGGCAGAGCGCAAAGCGCATAGGGCATGGGGCATGGGGCAGAGGGGAAAGATTAGGGGATTGGGTAAATTCAGATTTCAAGATTTGGAAATATGGCAAATGGCCATTGAGATCGCTGACGAGCTTTTCGATATTGCTGAAGATCTCGACAGAAAGAGGCTTTACCGTTTTGCTGAACAACTGCGCGGTGCAGGGATGTCCATGTCGAATAACATCGCGGAGGGTAGCGGTTCAAATTCAGCGAACGAATTTTACCAGTTCCTAAACATTGCTCGACGATCCACCTTCGAAAATGCAAATATCCTAATTCTATTGAAGAAGCGTAGTCTAATCACTGATAACACACTTGAAAAACTTCTCGACAAACTGGATCACTTATGCCGAAAAATTACCAATTTTCAAAAGTCTCTAAGAGACTGATGCGCTTTGCCCTATGCGCTTTGCCCTATGCGCCATGCGCTCTGCGCTCTGCGCTATAACGTCTAATTGCGTGCTGGGCAGCCATGCGAACGGCAGCCACCAGGCTCCCGGGGTCGGCTTTGCCTGCCCCCGCAATATCATACGCCGTGCCATGATCGACAGATGTCCGCACAATGGGCAGACCCAGGGTAGTGTTCACCCCATCGGAAAAATGGACCATCTTAAAAGGAATCAGCCCCTGGTCATGGTACATGGAGATGACTGCATCCCACTTCCCCTTTAGAGCCCAATAGAAAACCGTGTCCGGTGGATAGGGGCCGGATATCTGAACTCCTGCCTCGGCAGCCTGGCGGAGGGCTGGTGAGATAATCCGGATCTCTTCATCTCCAAACAAGCCGTTTTCCCCTCCATGCGGGTTCAGGCCTGCTACCGCGAGTTTCGGCCCCGGGATACCAAAAGAGTTTCTGAGGGCCTCTTCTGTGATACGAATGGTTTTAAAAACTGCTTCAGTGGTAAGGCTTCCGGGGACCTGGGCCAGAGGAAGGTGGATGGTTACCAGGGCTACCCGGAGCCTGCTCCCGGCGAGCATCATGACATAGTTTGAGGTCTTGGTGCGCTGCGCCAGGAGTTCCGTATGCCCATCAAAGTCGACCCCCGCCATGTGCATGGCCAGTTTGTTGATTGGACACGTCGCCAGGCCATGAACGCGCCCTTTCATGGCCCAGTCGATACCCCAAGTTATGTATTCCACCATGGCCCGGCCGGTCTCCTGGGTGGGGTGCCCGTATTGAAGCTGGCCGTAATCGAGGTTAGAGAGCCCGATCACATCGACGCTGCGCGATTGATAGAGCCCGGCCTCAGGGCTATCCACAGGGCGAATCTTGAGGCCGGTTCTTAACCACTGGTTTGTGGCGGTCATCACCGCCACATCGCCCAGAATTAGGGGACGGCACGTCTTATAAAGCGCGCTTTTGGCAAGGGCTCTTAAGATTATTTCAGGTCCAATCCCAACGGGATCTCCCATGGTGATCCCTATGATAGGGCGTTTTGTTATGGCTTTCACTCGGAACTCGGAACGAATTTTGTTTATTTCACTATAACCTAAATTGAGCGATTCTTGTAGCCGCAACCTTTAGGTTGCGTTGGTTGGGGCAACTTCACATTCACCCAACTGGTCCTGCCCGCCATTGCCATGCTTGCTGGCATATAAGCTATACACTGTGCTAGGCGATGGCAGGCGGGTTTGATAAACGCAGGCTAAAGCGTGCGGCTACAACAAATCCCAAAAGAAATCGCTCAATTTAGGTATAAGTTTTCCCCTGAAAAGTCAAATACGTCTGGTCCCAGGGACTCTGAGTGCTGTTGAGAGCCGCGCATTCCGTTCTGGAATTTTTATTCTGGTAAAAACAGGCTCTTACGCCGGAAAAAGGGATCTGCGGTACAATTTTGAGAAAATAGGGAAAAATGGGAGAAAATCGCAGCTTTTTTGAAAACGAAGGGATGTCGAAAGATGACCGTAAAATCGGCCAAGGCTTTAAAATACTAAAATAAAATGGCGATCTGAGCAGAAGCCGAATTGTAGAGGTTTTGAGCGAGCTGTCATCTATAATATTATGATATTAATTTGTTATGCACTGTTGAAAAATATTTCACGAACTCCTCAAGACTCCACACCCTTCGGTTTGACAACCCATTAGCGATATCTTAAGAACGGCAAACCTTACGGCATAGAGAATTTCTTTTCGTTAATATCTCTTCAGAATCCAACATTTTTGCACCTTTTCCCTAAATTGATGGTATAGGAAATTCCTTTTTTTGACAGGATATACAGGATAATCAGGATATAAGAAAAGTAAAGAAATCATGTAAATCCCGTTAATCCTGTCAAAAAAGTCCGCCCGAAGGGCGCTAAGTTCTGCCCTGTTAATGTGCCTCCGTAGGTTGGCAGAATTTTTACCTTTTTTCATACCCTTGTGTGGCAGCTTATAGGCCTGCTCTGTAGAGGTGGGAAGCTCAGGTAGAACCGTGCGATCTGTTTGGAATCAGGTCAAAACCGAAATCCACAAAAAGATACCACACCACGCTTTTATGGTCTGGGTTGAAGCTCTGGAGTGGTTAGAGCAACGGGGCGATGAGGTCGTGTTGGGTTGTCCCAGCACTTTTGCCAGGAAATGGATCATTGATCATTATGTCCGCTTGATCGAGGCAGAGCTTGAAAAGGTCTTCCAAACACCCTGTCGGATCACCTTAAAGGTCTCCAGTAGCCACAGGGAAGAGGGTGACCACCATCTTAACGAAAGGCAGCTCCTTCTTCCCCATGTTACACCGGGGCATCATTTGTCGTGCCTTCTTCAAAAGGACTTCACGTTCGATCAATTTGTTGTGGGTGTGTCCAACGATTTTGCCTATGAAGCAGCTCTGGCTTTAGCATGTGGAAGAGATGGCTACCAGAATGCCCTCTTTCTTTTGTCAAAGACAGGTCTTGGGAAAAGCCATCTTTCCCAGGCTATAGGGCACCACATCCTGAATCACGATTCCAGCATCCGCGTTTGCTACGTGACGGCAGAGGATTTTACCAATGCCATGGTTTATGCACTCCGCCACGACAGCATTGAACAGTTCAAAGACAAATATCGGAGGCAGTGCGATGTGCTGCTTCTGGAAGACGTGCAGTTCTTGAGTGGCAAGGAGAAAACCCAGCACGAGCTGGGCTACACCCTTGATGCTCTGCTTGCGGCAAGAAAAAAGCTTATCTTCACAAGCAGTCATCTGCCTGATGATATCCCCAAGTTGGATGGAAAGCTCGCATCACGGCTCTCTTCCGGTATCATATCGAGTATAGAATCACCCGATTACAAGACTCGTGTGCGCATTATCAACAAAAAGGCCTCCCTGAAATCGCTCGAGATTCCGCAAGATGTGGTCCATTATCTTGCCAGCGAGCTTACCGAGAATGTAAGGCAACTTGAAAGCGGCCTGATCGGAGTTGCGGCCAAGGCCTCGCTCCTTAAGCTGCCCATAGAGCTTAAACTCGCTGAAAGCGTTGTAAGAAATATTGCTCGACGGTTTCAAGAAATCACTGTAAAGAGCATTCAGGAACTCGTTTCCAAATACTACAAGATCAGCATGGAGCAAATCCTGTCCCGCTCCCGGAAGCGGGGCATTGTCCAGCCCAGACAGATTGCCATGTACTTAGCCCGTCGGTACACAGGCCAGACTTTTCAGGCGATTGGCCGGAGCTTCAATCGCTACCATGCCACCACCCTTCACGCTATCGGCATCGTTGAAAGGCGCATTCGAGAACAGGGGCCTGTGCAGAAACAGGTGGAGTTCCTTTCCAAGAGGCTGGAATCAGGCAATTTTGATCCCGATCATAGCTAAAATCGAGGCGATCGTTGGCCAGGACCACGTCACGACCGCAGCAGAAGACGTGCTCTGTTATGCCTACGATGCCACAAACCGTCACTACCATCCGGATGCCGTGGCCTTTCCGGCGAATACAGATGAAGTCTCGAATATCCTGAAACTGGCAAACGAGTATCGGTTTTTTGTGGTTCCCCGGGGGGCAGGCACTGGCATGACCGGCGGGGCGCTTGCGGTTCAAGGCGGGCTGGTCATGGTCATGACCCGTTTTAGCCGCATCCTGACCATTGATAGCGACAACCTTGTGGCAGAGGTAGAACCTGGCGTGGTTACAGGCCATTTTCAGGAAGTGGTGGAGGAAAAAGGACTTTTCTATCCACCCGATCCATCAAGCGCTTCATTCAGTACGCTGGGGGGGAATGTCGCTGAGTGCGCGGGCGGACCCCGTGCCGTAAAGTATGGTGTGACACGCGATTATGTCCTGGGCCTTGAGGTTGTGCTGCCCACCGGAGAGATCATCAGGACCGGCGTGCGTACAGCCAAGGGTGTGGTGGGGTATGATTTGACCCGGCTGATGGTCGGTTCGGAAGGGACTCTGGGGGTTATTACGAAAATCGTGCTCCGATTGTTTCCTCTCCCTCAGGCCGTTCGCACATTCCGTGCGGTCTTTTCCCGAATCGAGGACGCTGCAAGAACGGTTTGTGAGATCATCCGCTCAGGGGTTGTACCCAGGACCATCGAGTATATGGATCGTGCGGCCATAAGATGTGTTGTGGATTACCTGAATATAGACCTGTCTCTGGAAGCTGGTGCCATGCTCCTGATAGAGATGGACGGAAGCCTCTCGGCTGTTGAGGCTGCCATCCGTGACCTGACCGACCTCTGCAAGAACTGTGGCGCTTATCAGGTACATGCAGCCTCTTCGGCCCAAGAGGCGAAAGACCTCTGGAGGGCCCGTCGGGCTATATCGCCCGCCCTTTTCAGACTCGGCCCCGACAAGATTAATGAAGACATCGTGGTGCCGCGCAACCGAATCCCGGACATGATCGAATGGATAGACGACCTGAGACGCAGGACCGGCCTGACCATCGTGACCTTTGGTCATGCGGGTGACGGCAATATCCACTTCAACATTATGCTGGACCGGCGTGATAAGGAGATGCTCGAAAAGGCTGAATCTGCAGTCGAAGAACTGTTCAGACAAACGATTGCACTGGGGGGAACCCTCTCTGGCGAACACGGGGTCGGGATTACCAAGACCCCGTATATAGGGATGGAGATTGGCAGTGAAGAGCTTGCCCTGATGAAGCGTATCAAAGCCGTGTTCGACCCCAACGGCATCCTCAACCCCGGAAAAATATTCTGTGATCAAAAATGTACTGTACCTTGATCTTGATGAAGTCGTAAAAACTCCCGTTTCCTCTCCACACCTCAGGTTCCTGCCACAAATCTCTCATCAGACCCAGGTTAAGCGGTTCAACGTTCAGGGGTTAAAACCGTGAACCGTGAACCATGAACCGATCACTTTAGGTCAGATCATCCTGCGCCATAGGCATGCGTGCAAATTCCCTTGACTTGTCTGAAACATTTATTTCCCCTTGACAGATTAAGAAATTATAGATATTTGGAAAATTATGTCAGATATCGCTGTTAAAAAAATATTGGTGGTGGACGATGAGGAAGAACTACTAACCCTTCTGAGTGATATTTTAAAACGGGCTAATTACGAAGTAATTTCTACTACCAGAGGTAAAGAGGCCATAGAGTTAGCCATTAATCGGCGGCCCGACGTGGTGATTCTGGATATAGGTCTGCCTGATATGGATGGTACCGAAGTTGCTGCTGTGTTTGGAGGAAACCCTTCTACTGCCGATATTCCTATAATATTCTTAACGGGAATCATCACCAAGCAAGAAGAAGAATCCGTAGGGCGCAAGACTGGTAAGCACTATATAATTGCAAAGCCTGTTAGGGTTAAAGTGTTATTAGAGATGGTGAGTAAAGTTCTGTCCAGCTAATCATCCCAAGACCGTTTCTGTCCAACGTGAACATTAACAATAGGTTACGATAAAGGCCCTCGTTTATCGAGGGCAAGCCGTAATTTTGGGAAGGATTTTGAGCAGATTAGCCTCTTTCACCCATTGGGTGAAACATTCGTGTCGTCCCTATTGAGGCATCATCCTTTTGATATCAAACAGTTAGGCCTCTTCAACCGGGAACCGTGAACG